>SKKI01000038.1 GCA_007121565.1 Phycisphaerae bacterium | reverse complement strand
GTGCTGCCGGTGCGGGAATGCACGTTCGGGCACGCCGGCGCCGACGGCGAAGGGCCCACGATGCTGACCTACCGGGCCAAATGGAACGACCGCTACCGCGAAAAGTGGAAGATTGATTTTGTATTTGCCGACCTGGAGGCCGACCTGCGGCGCAAGATTGAGAGCATCTGCAAGCGGGTCTTTCGCATCCTGCATCTGCAGGACTATGCGCGTATCGACCTGCGGCTGCGGCCCGACGGGCGAATCGTCGTACTCGAGGCCAACCCCAACCCCGATATCGCCTACGGCGAAGAAGTCGCCGAGGCAGCCGAAAAAGACGGCATGGACTACGAAACCCTGCTGCAGCACATCGTCCGGCTGGCCCTTCGCCGATTCTATAAAACCCACTGAGCACCGCCACCGCCTGTGTACCGCCGTTTTTTAGCCGACTTTTCAGGGGCCAAGGCACCGGCAGGATGCACGGCTGTATGCGATGCCGCCCGAACAGAAGAAAACCAACCGGCTCGAGATTTACTTTTATTCGGGAAATAATTCTTATGCGAAAGTCGCATTTTCGTTGACGGCGGGGGGAGTTTTTGGTATAGGAGCCGTTTCTGCTAAACTCGGGATATTATGTCATTATCAGTACCGGCTTAAGGTGTGCGGTGGGATGTCGCTGGATGACCTGCGTAAAAAGATTGATCAGATCGACGAAAAGCTCGTAGAGCTGATCAATGAGCGTGCGCGGGTGGTGGTCGATATCGGCCGGCACAAGCAGACCGAGGCCTCGCCGATCTATGTGCCGCATCGGGAAAAGGCGGTGATCGACAAGATTGTCCAGATCAATAAGGGCCCGCTGCCGGATAAGGCGCTCAATGCTATCTGGCGCGAAATTATGAGCGGGTCGTTCTTCCTGGAGCGTCCGCTGCGGATCGGCTACCTGGGGCCGAAGGGCAGTTTTTCGCACAATGCGGCAATCTTAAAGTTCGGCCAGAGCGTGGACTACGAGGCGCTGGCCGATATTCGCGGCATATTCGAAGAGGTCAGCAAAGGCCACTGCGATTTCGGGATTGTGCCGGTCGAGAATAGTGCCGGCGGCGGTGTGCGCGAGTCGCTGGATGCGTTTGTTGAGACCGATGTGATGGTGTGTGCCGAGGCGAATATGGCGATTCACCACCATCTGATGGCTACCGGCCCGATGACGGGGATTGAGCGGATTTATTCGCAGCCGGAGATTTTCGCCCAGTGCCGCAACTGGCTGGCCGCGACGTTCAAGGACGCCGAGACGATCCCGGTGGCCTCCTCCTCGCGGGCGGCCCAACTGGCGGCCGAAGAAGACGGCGCCGCGGCCATTGCCTCGGCCATTGCCGCCGAGATTTACGGCCTGAAGGTGCTGTGCCAGGATATTGAGGATATTTCCAACAATATCACGCGGTTTTTGATTATCAGCAAGCAGGACGCCCAGCCCAGCGGCGATGACAAGACGATTGTCCTGTTCAGCACGGCCCACCGGACAGGTGCGCTGGTCGATGTGCTGAATGTGTTCAAGGACTACGGGTTAAATATGACCAATATCGGCTCGCGGCCGAATCGCAAACGGGAATGGGAATATTACTTTTTTGTCGATTTTCTGGGCCATCGGCTCGATGAGCAGGTGAAAAAAGCGCTGGCCGAGGCCAAGACGCACTGCCTTCAGTTGTCGGTGCTGGGCAGCTTTCCGCGCAGCATGACAGTGATGTAAAATAATTAATGGATGAAGTGTTAACCTGAATAATGGAGATTGATTTGATGCGAAAACCGTTTATTGCCGGAAACTGGAAGATGAATACCAACAGCGCGACGGCCGTGGCGTTGGCTGCCGGCGTTGTCAATGAGCTGCAGGATGTCGATACAGTCGATGTGGCGGTGTGCCCGCCGTATGTGTATTTGCAGTCGGTCGCGGCGGCGCTGAGTGCGTCCAATGTCGCGCTGGGCGCCCAGGATGTGTATTTTGAAGACAACGGGGCCTTTACCGGTGAAATAAGCTGCCAGATGCTCAAGGACTGCTGCTGCACGTATGTGATTCTCGGGCATTCCGAGCGTCGGCATGTGCTCGGCGAGACCGATGAGCTGATCAACAAAAAACTCAAGGCGGCCATCGCCGGCGGCCTGATGCCGATTTTCTGTGTTGGCGAACTGCTCGAAGAGCGCGACGCGGGTAAGACGATGGATGTCGTCGAAGGGCAAATCCGCAAGGGCCTTGACGGGCTTTGCGATGAGCGCATTCAGGCGATTACGATTGCCTATGAGCCGGTCTGGGCCATTGGTACCGGCCGCACGGCCACGCCGGAACAGGCCCAGGAAGTGCACGCGATGATTCGCCAACTGATTGCCACGATTTGCGACAAGTCCGTCGCCGATGCGATGCGGATTCAATACGGCGGCTCGGCCAAGCCGTCCAATACCGCCGAGCTGATGGCCCAGCCCGATGTTGACGGCCTGCTGGTCGGCGGGGCAAGTTTGAAGGCCGAGGATTTTTCGAAAATGATCAAGACCGTTGCGTAAGCGGTTTTGCTGAATGTTTCTTTTTAGATAATTTGAGGTAACATTATGGTCTTACTTCCGCTTGCGAGCATTTCGTTTGGGTGGAAAGTGTTTGTGGTACTGTGGACACTGCTGGCGGCAGCCCTGATCTTGATCGTGCTGATCCAAAAGGGCCGCGGCGGCGGACTCGGAGCCGCATTCGGCGGAGGCGGTTCCAGCAGCCTGCTGGGTACCAAAACCGGCGACTTCCTGACATGGGTAACAATCTGTTTTGTGGCGCTGTTTTTGCTCGGCGCGATCGTGATGGGCAAGTATATGCGTCCGCCTGAACCGCTGGTGCCGACACCGCCCACAGAGGCCCCGCAGCCGTTGACCGCTCCAGACGTACCGTTTGAGCCGGAGCCGGAACCGGCTGAGCCGGATATGCCCGAAACCGAGCAGGATGCGGCCGAGCTTCTTGAGCCTGAGGCTGACCGTGAGCCCGAGCAGGACTGATGGGAATAAATCCGTTGGGAGCACCGCGATGATCAGCAGTATGACAGGATTCGGCCAGGCTTGCACCGAAAGCGGCGGCGTGGTCTATACCGTGGAAGTGCGCTCGGTCAACAACCGCTACTTCAAAGCGCAGTTGCGCATGCCGGATATCGCGGCGTTTATGGAAGGCGAGATCGAAAAGCTGCACCGCGACAACATCCATCGCGGCACGATCGCCTATACCCTGCGGATGAAAAATATCTCCGGCCGTGCACTGTTTGATATCGACGAGGTCACGCTCAAGGGATACATCCGGCGGCTTGAGGCCTTGATGGACGAAAACCACAGTGCCTGCCGTATCGATCTGGCGAACCTGCTGAACCTGCCGGGCATCGTCCAGCCGGTGATCCCGGACGAAGAGGCGGTCAACGCGATGCGGCGGACGATTCTGGACCTGAGCCAAAAGGCCATCGAACAGTTGCTCCGGTCGCGTCAGGACGAGGGCCGTCAACTGGCTGAGGATGTGCTCAAAAACTGCGATATCATTGAAGCGGCACTGGAGGTGATCCGCAAGCAGGCCGCCGATGTGGTGCGGGACTATCACGAAAAACTGCGCAAACGGGTCGATGAACTGCTGGCCAATGCCCAGCTTAAAATCGCCGAAGACCAGGTGGCGCGTGAAACGGCGATCTACGCCGACCGCAGCGACATTGCCGAGGAGATCAGCCGGCTGGACGGCCACGTGCGGCAGTTTCGCAAAAGCTGTACCGCCGGACAGGCGGTCGGGCGACGGCTGGATTTTATTACCCAGGAAATGCTTCGCGAGGCCAATACCATCAGCAGCAAAAGCGCCAACGCCGAGATTATACGCTGCGTGATCACTATCAAATGTGCCGTCGATCGCATTAAAGAACAGGTTCAAAACGTCGAATAAGCCGCTATGAACAGGTCATCGAAACAGGGTAAACTGGTTGTCATCAGCGGCCCGTCGGGCGTGGGCAAAAGCACCATCTGCCGGCAGGTCGTCCAGCGCCTGGATGCGACGCTGAGTGTCTCGGCCACGACGCGCCCCCGCGGCGCCGCCGAGACAGACGGGCAGGAGTATTATTTTTTGTCGCCGGATGAGTTTCGGCGACGGATTGCCGCCGGGGCGTTTCTGGAATACGCCGAGGTGTTCGGCCACTATTACGGCACACCCCGCGAGCCGGTGCAGCAGGCGGTAGCCGCCGGTAAGATCGTCATTCTGGAAATTGACGTCCAGGGCGGCTTGCAGGTCAAGGCTAAATGGCCTGAGGCGATGATGGTCTTTATCCTGCCGCCGCAGCCGGAAGTGCTGCTCCAGCGCATCGAGGCCCGCGCCCGCGGCGAGGATCGGCAGGCCCGGCAAAACCGCCTGGCCCGCGCCGAGGCCGAAATTGCCACGGGCAAGGCCGACTATGCGTATTTCGTGGTCAACGATGTGCTGGACAAGGCGGTGCAGGATGTGATTGACATTATTGAACAGAAGACAGAATAAATCAGAGAGGTTTGAATATGATTGAAGAACTGAAAGACACAGCGATTATCAATAAGGTCGGCGGGCGGTTCAAGCTCTCGGCGCTGATTCAGAAGCGGATGCTTGAGCTGATGGAAGGCGGCCGGCCGCTGATCGCCGACACCGAAGGCAAGAGCCAGATGGAGATCGTCATCGAAGAGATTGTGCAGGACAAGATCACGATCGATGACTCCGAAACGGCCAATAACAATATGGACAAACCCAAGCCCGCTCCGTTTTAGCGGTGTCAAGCTCGGTTGTTGTCAACCCAAGACGGTGATGCCGAAACCATGAGCCAGCCCCGGGTACAACTTGAAGGCAAACATATTCTGCTGGGCATCAGCGGCGGGATTGCCGCCTATAAGGCGGCGGATCTGGCCGGCAAACTGACCGCCGCGGGCGCAGAGGTGCGGACGATTATGACCGAAAACGCCTGCCGGCTGATCACGCCGGTGTGCCTGCAGGCCGTCACAGGCCGGCCGGTCTACACAACGATGTGGGCCGGACCGGAAGATTTTAAGATCGGGCATATCGAACTGGCTGATTGGGCCGACGCGGTCGCAGTCGCCCCGGCCACGGCCAATAGCATCGCCAAGGTCGCCGCCGGGCTGTGTGACGATCTGCTCAGCACGACGCTGTGCGTCTGCTGGAACACGCCGGTGCTGCTGGCCCCGGCGATGAACAGCCGGATGTGGGCCAATCCGATCGTGCAGGACAATCTTGCCCACCTTCAGAACCGGCTTAAATTCCGCACCATCGGCCCGGAGACCGGCCGCCTGGCCTGCGGCACCGAAGGCATCGGCCGCATGGCCGAACCGGCCGCTATCTTCGAGGCGGTCAAACAAATGCTTTGATTTTCTCACCACTGGAACCCTATGCTCGGCCGCGATGATACGGCCCTAACCCGTCACATGTAAACAGGAGAAAATGAGTATGGCCACGAATGCGTTGTATACCGGCAAGCCGGATGCGATTCTATTGCAGGGCTTTCACTGGACATCGACCGAGCATCCCTGGTATCAAATTCTCAAAGACATGGCCGGCGAGATTCAGGCGGCGGGGGTTGACTACATCTGGTTTCCGCCCCCGTCGGCCAGCGCCGATCCGCACGGCTATCTGCCGACCGAATGGTATAATCTGGACAGCGGTTACGGCACGCGGGACGAGCTGCAGGCCGCGATTGCGGCACTGCGCAGCGGTCGGCGACCGGTCGAGGCGATTGCCGATGTGGTGGTCAATCATCGTTGCGGCCTGAACGACTGGGCGGATTTTCACAACCCCGACTTTGCCCCCGAAGGGACAACCGATCCGCAGGAAATTGAGGCTGCCAATCGCAAAGCCGTGGTCCAGGACGACGACTGGCACGAGGCCGGCGGCAAACCGGACGGCGCGGCCGATACCGGCGAAAAATTCGATGGCGGACGCGATCTGGATCATACCAATCCGCTGGTCCAGCAGGCAATCGGAAACTGGCTCAATTGGCTCAAAAACGAGGTCGGCTTTGTCGGCTGGCGGTGGGACCTGGTCAAAGGCTACCACGCCCGTTTTGTGGGGATGTATAACGACGCAAGCAAGCCGGTCTTCTCGGTGGCCGAGTGCGTCGAAGGCGAGCCGCTGCCGATAGTGGACTGGATCAACCGCACCTATGGCAAGCCGGATATTGACGACGCGCCCGACCGGACCGGCGGCAAGAGCTGCGCGTTTGATTTTGCTACGCGCGAAATTCTGAAAAAAACGTTTGAAGAAAACAACTACGAACGGCTCAAAAGCGTTCACGGGCGCTGTCCCGGCCTGATCGGCCATTGGCCGGCGATGGCGGTGACCTTCCTGGACAATCACGACACCGAGCCGGCCAACCACGACAGGCCGTGCCCGCCGGAGCGTCTTGCCGCCGGCTACGCCTACCTCCTGACGCATCCGGGAAAGCCGTGTGTCTTCTGGCCGCATCTGTTTGACTGGGACAACAACCTGGGCGATACGATCCGGACGCTGATTCACCTTCGCCGCGAGGCGGGCCTGCACGCTGAAAGCGGCGTCAATATCCTCATCGCCCAGCCCGATCTGTACGCTTCGACGGTGGATGACAAGATCGCCCTGAAACTCGGCCCCGCCCCCTGGCAGCCCGAAGGTGACAACTGGCAGCACACCCTCGACGGCGAGGATTTTGCCGTCTGGAAACGTTAACAGACCTTTAGCTGACGGGCATCAGCGGTGACCATCAATATCGGGTGACAGTTCATTTTTTACCGATCGAAAAGGCCGCGGATGCCCTCGATGATGCGATCCGGTTCTGTGAGGTCGTCCAGGTCGAGCTCTTTTAATTCATCGGGCAGTTGGTCCTGGACCCTGCGCAGGAGCTGCTGCTTGCCGGCTTCGATCATCGCCTCCTGCAACTGGGCCATAAACTGCTCGGCATCGACGGTCACCTGCGGTCGCTGGGTCGGGCCGACGATACGCAGCAGCAGGCTGATCTGGTCAATCGCGGAGAAGATTTCCGTCGTATCGGCGGCGCCCAGCCCGAAGACCCCGTCGCCGTCGCCGGCGGCGGTCAACTGCGAGAGCGTCACATCAATGGCCATATCGATGTAGTCGGCGCTGAGGTGGCCGCCAAACTCGCCGGCGGCAATCCCCTCGCTGAACCGCAGCCCGGCGATGGCGCCGAGCCCTTCGGTCAGCGCGGACACATCGACGCCGGCAAACGTGCCGTTGACCGCGGGGGCGTTTTCGCGAACCGAAAAATCCCATACCGCGTTCAGGGCTGCCTCGCTGTCTTCGGAGACCATGTCTACGCGCACCGGCAGCCGGGCCGCGTACGGGGCGTCACTGACATTCTCCAGGGTGATCAGCGTGGTGCCAAAATCGGCCACCGGCAGCGCGACATCCCGCAGGCGAACATGACGGGCCAGGACGCGCGGGCTGGCCGGCACCGCCGCGACCGCATTGAGATAGTCCCCAAATCGAACCGGTTCTTCGCGCGGCCCGGTGGTCTCGGCGGGTCGGGCGGGCATCCAGCGACTCAGCGTCTCAAACCATTCGTACAGCTTCTCGGCCTGGGCGATATAGTCCTCCAGTGTTTTAAGGTCGATATCCGGCCGCTCGGGGGCGGGTTTCTTATCGACCGGCCGTTCGTAACGCCGGCCGGGCGTCTCTCGCGGCCGATCAAAGGCGACGGTGTCCAGCTCGACATTGCGCAGCACAATTTCGCCTTTGAGCAGGTTATACACGCCGGCCTGGGCGGTCATCGTGCCGACAACCAAACGGTTGGTGTCAAGGTTTTCGGGGTCTGTCATCTGCAGGCCCTGAAGCGACACCTGGCCGGTCATCGGCGAGAGCCTCAGACGCTCGAGATTGACCTCGGCATTGTTGGCCCAGCTCATCGCCGTGGTGGTGCGGTCTTTGACGACGGTGTCGCTGAGCATCGGCAGCAGCACCCCGATCAGCCCGAACAAGACCACCACGATAATCAGCCCCGGCAGGCGAATCAGCTTTTTCTTGGAGGTAAACAGCGATTCCATATCGGCGGTGCGTTTGCCGATGAGGATGCGATCCAGGATGCGGACCCAGCGTTTGGCGTACCATTTCTTAAAGGCCGGCGATTTGCGCTCGAGGGTGACCATTTTATGGCGAAACTGGATGACCAGCCACAGCAGTATCAGCCCGAGGGCGGCGCCGATGGCAGGGCCCAGGATGATCCCGCCGGCCAGGGCGTAGCGGTCGAAATTGGTAAAGCCGATGATCGGCAGATTCGCCAGGACCCACAGCAGCGGTCGCAGCCAGCTATGCAGGGCCAGGCCGACATGATACAGCGCCGGCGCCGCAGCCAGCGAGACCGCCGTGCCCAGCGCCCCGAAAATAACAAACAAGCCGATGTTGACGTTCAAAATCAGCACCACCGCCAGCAGCAGCAGGTGCAGCCCCGAAAAGCCGGGCATCAGCCCGAACCAGAATCCCAGCGCGGTGGACAGAAACACAAACAACGGCGTCACCTTGCCGCGAAAGACGCCCAGCAGTTTTTTGATCGTTCTCGGTAACAGCATATCATCCCTGCAAAAAAAGTGGTGTTCGGGGTTCACACAATATCACTGCCCAAAAGCATACCACAGGCAATTCGGCACTGTCAATCAAAACTTGCTCTGTATATCAGAAGGCCTATGTCCAGATTAAACCGGCCTTGTGCGGATTGTGTTTGACAGCGGTCTTTAATTTTGTTATCTATCCGTATCCGGCGTTTGGCGGTATGCGGAACCGACCGGGTCGAGACAGCGTAATTTTCAACATAAAGGACACAACCATGGCAATATTGGTGCAAAAATTCGGGGGGACCTCGGTGGCCAATGCCGAGAAGATTCGCCGCGCCGCCGAAACCGCCCTGCGGGCCCATCAGGACGGCTACCAGGTGGTCGTGGTCGCCTCGGCCCGCGGCAAGCAGACCGACGAACTCATTGCCGATGCCAAAGAGCTGAATCTGGCCCCGCCGCGGCGCGAGATGGATATGCTGCTGACCACCGGCGAACAGCAGACCATTTCCCTGTTGGCCACCACCCTCTGGGGGATGGGGCAAAAGGCGATCAGCTTTACCGGTCAGCAGGCCGGGTTCAAGACCGATGACGCCTACTCCAAGGCGCGCATCCTCGAGATTGACAGCAAGCGCATCCTCGAAAAACTCAACGACGGCTATATCGTCGCAGTCGCCGGCTTTCAAGGCGTCAACGCGGTCGGCGACATCACCACGCTCGGACGCGGCGGCTCGGATACCAGCGCGGTGGCCCTGGCCGCGGCGCTGGGCGCCGAGCGGTGCGATATTTATACCGACGTGGACGGCATTTATACCGCCGACCCGCGATTGTATCAAAAGGCGGTCAAGATCGATACCATCAGCTATGACGAGATTCTGGAACTGGCCAATCTCGGTGCCGGCGTGATGCACGGCCGCTCGATTGAGGTCGGCAAGAAATACGATGTCCCCATCTATGTGCGCAGCAGCGTGAACGATATTCCCGGAACATTAATTACTCACGAGGTGCCTGAAATGGAAAGCATTCTGGTCTCCGGCGCGACAATTCAAAAAGATCTGACAAAAATCACGCTGATCGGCGTGGACCACAAGCCGGGCAACGCGGCCAGGATTTTTGCGCACCTGGCAGCCAAACGCGTCAGCGTCAATGATATTATCCAAACGGAGGTCAGCCCCGAAAAGGCGAACCTGTCGTTTACCGTCCTGCACGACGATCTGGATGTGGCCCGGCAGGCGATCGCCGACATTCGTACCGAGGTGCACTGCCAGTCGGTGATGGTCCGCGAAGATGTGGCCGAAATTTCCATCGTCGGCGTCGGGATGCAGTCGCACTACGGCGTGGCCGAGACGATGTTCAAGGCGCTGGCCGATAAGCGGATCAATATCGATTCGATTACCACCAGTGAGATTCGCATCAGTTGCCTGGTGGATCTGGAACAGGCCGAAAAAGCGCTGGTTGCGGTGTGCGACGCCTTTGAGCTGGACAAGCCCGCCGTTGAGCGCCAGATGAAATAAGCGCCGGCAATGGCACGCACCCAGGCGCCCCGTTTGGTCATGAGCCGCAAACGGCGAAACACACTGATCGCCGCGGTTTTGCTGATTGTGCTGCCGTTTGCGATTGTGCTGGACCGCCAGTTGATGCCGCCGGTGCGCCAAGCGATGCGCCGGGCCGCCTGGATTCGGGGCGACGACAAACGCTATCACGAACAGACGTTCACGGTGGTCGCGGTCATTGACGGCGATACACTGGATATCGATGCGCCCGACGGCGACAGGCCTGCGACGCGGATTCGTCTGCTTGGCGTTGATGCCCCCGAGACACATCACCCGACGCTGGAGCCGATGTTTTTCGGCAAAGAGGCTACTGACTTTGTGCGCGATCGCGCCGAGGGAAAACAGGTCACCGTCCTGCTGGATACGGTTGCCGGCCATCGAGACCGCTATGGACGGCTGCTGGCGTATGTGGTCCTGCCCGATGGTGAGGTTCTCAATGAAGCAATTATCCGTCGGGGTTTGGGCTATGCCGATCTACGCTTTGAGCATAGTCACTATGAGGCGTATCGTGAATGGATGGACGCGGCCATTGCCCAGCGAACAGGCTTATGGCAGGCGGTGACGCGCGACCAATTGCCCTCGTGGCTTCAGCGGCGACGCCCCGATCTGCAAACCCGGCCGGGTCAATGACTCCGTCTTTACTAAAAATCCCGTTTTTTTCAAAATGGTGTAACGTATACCGGCCCAAAAGCGACTATAGTAGACACCTCAAGCGGTGGCGTTGCATGAATAGCTCGATAAGGGACAAAAATGAGAGTTTACGGCTTTATGTATAACATCAAACAGTCTGTCAAGCGGATTCTGGTTGGGACGGTTCTCGGCGGGCTCCTGGTGGGGTTTGCCGGGTGCACGAGTCCGGCAGAACACCGGCGTCAGGCTGACCGGACGGCAGAGGATATTATGGCCCAAAAACATCAGGAAGCGATTGGCCGGGAGGGCATGATCGATATTGAACGGCCCAGCACGATCCTGCGGCGCAGAGTGCTTCAGGAGCAGGACCTGGTCATGTCCGGCCCCCACTCGCTGGGCATTGACCAGCTCGAACCGATTGCCCATTGGCCGGATGAAGACTATTTGTCCGCGGCCTATGACCCCAACGCGATCTTCACTCAGATCCCGTCCGATGAGCCGCTGGAGCTGTCGCTGCTCGATGCGCTGCAAATCGGCGCCCGCAACAGCTTTGACTATCAAAACCAGAAGGAACGCGTGTTTCAGACCGCCTTGGAGCTGGATTGGCAGCGGCAACAGTTTCGCAGGATCTTTGTCGCCCGCGTTCAACAGGCCATTGACGTCGATACCGCCCCGGATGACACGGTTGTGAGGTCCAGATCAAGCGGAACGTTTGACGCCTCGCAGCGATTCTATGAAGGCGGTGACGTGTCCGCCGGGCTGGCCGTTGATCTGGCGAGCCTGCTGACCAGCGGCAGCGCAACCTCGCTGGGGCTGGCCCTTGACGCTTCGATTGCGATCCCGCTTCTGCGCGGCTCAGGGCGGCATATTGTCACCGAGCCGTTGACCCAAGCCGAACGCGATGTCGTCTATGCGATATGGGACTTTGAGCAGTTCAAAAAAGAATTTGCCGTGGATGTGGCCGATGCATATTTCAGGGTTCTGCGCAGCCTCGATGAGGTCAAGAACATGGAGGAAAATTACCGCAGCGTCATCGCTTCGGCGCGGCGAAGCCGCCGACTGGCCGATGCGGGCCGGGTGCAGGAAATACAGGTCGACCAGG
>SKKI01000280.1 GCA_007121565.1 Phycisphaerae bacterium | reverse complement strand
AGCGAGCTCAAAAACGAGTGTGACCGGATCGAGATTACCGGGATGCTCAGCGGGCCCGACGATATGCGCGGGGCGTTTTTCAGCATCCACGCCGGGGCCGGCGGGACGGAAAGCTGTGACTGGGCGGCGATGCTGCTGCGGATGTACACGCGGTATTTTGACGACAACGGCTATTCCTACGCGCAGATGGATATCACCGAGGGCGAGGAGGCCGGCCTGCGGTCGGTGACGCTGCGGGTCAGCGGGCCGTTTGCTTTCGGCAAGCTGTCCTGTGAGGTCGGCGTGCATCGGCTGGTGCGCATCAGCCCGTTCGATTCGCAGGGGCGGCGGCATACGAGCTTTGCCGCGGTCGATGCGATTCCCGAGTACGACGACAACGTAGAGGTTGACGTTAAAGACGAGGATATTCGCGTCGATACGTATCGGGCCGGCGGCGCCGGCGGCCAGCACGTCAATAAGACCAGCTCGGCGGTGCGCATCACCCACGAGCCTACGGGCATTGTGGTACAGTGTCAAAACGACCGCAGCCAGCACAAAAACCGTGCCGAGGCGATGCGGATGCTCAAAAGCCGCCTGTATATGTTCGAGCAGCAGAAACGCGACGCCGAGACTGCCAAACTGTACAGCGCCAAGGGCGAAATCGCCTGGGGCAACCAGATTCGCAGCTATGTGCTTCAGCCGTATCAGATGGTCAAAGACCATCGCACCGATTTTCAAAGCGGCAATGTCGATGCGGTACTGGACGGGGCGATCGAACCATTTATCGAAAGCTACCTGCGCAGCCGCGCGGAGAAAAAACACAAAGCCAAAAAATAAATCATTGTCCTATTGATTTTTAATGGCACAAAGAACAAGGATTGAGTCTATGCCACACAAGATCATCGATGTGCAGATCAAGACGCGTAAGGCCGATGCGGCCACAGTCAAAGCCGACATGCTGGCGGTGGGCGTGTTTGACAAATCGCCGTGCTGCGCGGCGGCGGCAGCGATTAACACGGCGCTGGGCAATCCGCTGCGGCGGCTCAAAGCGCTGGGCGATTTTAAGGGCGAGCCCCAGACGTCGGCGCTGGTGTACAGCGACGGCCAAATTGCCGCCAAGCGCGTGCTGTTTGTCGGACTGGGCCCGCGCGACACCTGCGACAACCAGACACTGTACAAGGCCGCTTCGCTGGCGGCGGCCCGGGCGGTCGATCTGAAGGCCGCGGCGCTGGGGCTGGTGCTGTGCGGCGGCCAGGGCAAAGAGACAAAGCTGACCCCGCTTGAGACCGGCCAGGCCATCGCCGAGGGCATCTGTTTCGGGGCGTATCGCTATGATGAATATATCCAGCAGGCCACCGAAAAGCGCCCGGCCAAGCTGACCGCGACGGTGCTGACCGACCAGGCCGCCGGGGCCTCTGGCCTGAGAAAGGGCGTGTCCGTCGGCGCGGTGACCGGTGCGGCCCAGAGCTTTGCCCGAACGATTGCCAACCGCCCGGCCAACATTATGACCCCGGCGGCGCTGGCGGCCGAGGCCAAGCGGATGGCCGCGCCAATCCCGGCGCTGCGCTGCAGTGTGATGGAAGAAAAACAGCTTCGCCTCAAAAAGATGGGCGGCATTCTGGCTGTCGGGCAAGGCTCGGCCAATGGGCCGCGGATGATTGTCCTGCAGTACACACCGGCCGGCGCAACGGCCAAAACCCCGACGGTCGGCCTGGTGGGCAAGGCGATTACGTTTGACTCCGGCGGCATCTCGCTCAAGCCCGGCGAGGGGATGGGGGATATGAAATTCGACAAATCCGGTGGTATCGCGGTGCTGGCAGCGATGCGGGCGATCGCAGAGCTTAAGCCGAAGGTCAAGGTCATCGGACTGATCCCGTCGGCCGAGAATATGCCCAGCGGAACCAGCTACCGCCCCGGCGACATCATCACCACCTACAGCAAAAAAACGGTGGAGATTCTCAATACCGACGCCGAAGGGCGGATGCTGCTGTGCGATGCGATCGCGTATGCCAAAACGCTGGGCTGCACGACCGTGGTCAATATCGCCACGCTGACCGGCGCCTCGGTGATCGCGCTGGGCCAGAAACGCGCCGCGGTGATGGGCAATGATGACAAACTGATTGACCAGCTCAAAGCCGCCTCGGTCAGGACCGGCGAGCGCATCTGGCACTTACCCTGCGACGATGAATTTGTCGAGGCGATGAAAAGCAAGGTCGCCGATCTGCGCAATCTCGGCGGCAAGTGGGGCGGCGCGTGCACAGCGGCCGGGTTCTTGAGCCAGTTTGCCGAGGACCTGGCGTGGGCGCATATCGATATGGCCGGCGTCGGCGTCTGGGGCGCCGGCGAAAAAGACGCCCCCGGATCGGTCGGCTTTGGCGTGCGTCTGCTGACGGCGTTTGTGAGAACCCTCTGACCCGCCGGCGATACGGAAAAAACGTAATGGATGACAAGACGCTTCAAAAAAACAACTTTCTGAATGTCTTTTTTGTCAAAGGATTTATTTGGCGCGAAGAGCTGCTGCTGTATGTGCTGGCCGGTCTGATCGGGATTCTGACGGCGCTGGCGGCGGTGGGGTTTAACGCTTTGATTGAGTGGGTTGACGCGATCAGCTACGGCACTGAATCGGTTGAGGGGATCTATCGAGAGCGGTATATCTTCCTGTTTTTGCTGCCGGCCGGCGGGGCGCTGCTGGTCGGCCTGATCGCCCGGTTTTATTCCGACGAGGCCGTCGGTCACGGCGTGCCGGAAGTGATGGACTCCATCGTCCGGCGCAACTGCATGATCAAGCTGCGTGTCGCAGTGGCCCGCATGCTCACCGCGGCGCTGACCATCGGCTCAGGCGGCTCGGCCGGGCCGGAAGGCCCCATTATCCAGATTGGCGCGGCGATCGGTTCCTCGGCCGGCCGGTTTTCTCATATCGTGCGCTACCAGTTGCCGGTGCTGATCGCCAGCGGGGCCGCCGCCGGGATCGCGGCCATCTTCCACGCCCCGATTGCCGGGGTGTTGTTTGCGATGGAAGTGTTCCTGCGCGATATCAACTTCAAAACTCTCTCGCCGGTGCTGATCGCCTCGGTGCTCAGTCGCGTGGTGGTCACCACCTTGCTGGGTACCGATCAGGCGATTTTCCCTGTGGGCGACCTGGCCGACTATACCTTCCACTGGATCGAACTGGGCAATTATATTGTCCTGGGCCTTGTCTGCGCGGCGGTGGCGGTGGCATTTATTCTT
>SKKI01000106.1 GCA_007121565.1 Phycisphaerae bacterium | reverse complement strand
GCCCAGCGGCCCTGTCTGGCCGGGCCGGGATTGACCAAGGTGGTCGATCCGAGCCGGTCGGTTCCGATAATTTCGTGGATATGACCGCTGACGGCCAGTTTCGGATGCGTGCGGTCGATAAATGTGCGGATGGCCCGGTTGCCGGCATAACGGCCCGGCGCGACCGCGTCCAGCGCCGTCTGCCAGGCCGGTTGATGTGAGACCATTACAAGCCGATCCGTCTGGCCGCATTGCGAATAGGCTCCCTCCAATGCCTCGGCAAACAACTGCTCGCCCGATGCGTTCGGAAATCCTCCGGTACCGGACAGCGCCCCGCCGACCCCGATGAACCACCACGCATCGATATTGACCGCCCGGCCGTGCAGATTGATGCCTGCCTCGGTCAGCCAGCGGTCCACCGGCGGCGGATCGCAGTTGCCCGGCACCGCCAGCACCCGCCCGCAGCGGCGGCGGATATGCTCCACGATCTCGGCGGCACAGCCGGCGTCGCCGAAATCGGTAATATCCCCGGCCAGCAGCACCACATCGGCCTGCCCCAGCGGCCGGTCAAGGGTTTTCAGGGATTTCAGATTCCCGTGAATGTCAGACAAAACCACAATTCTCACGCTTTAAGACTCCTTTGCCGATATAATTCAAGAGATTCAAGGGTACTGACAACACCCGCACTGACTAAAAATTACTGGAAAAACGGCTTAAAGCAATATAAAAATAACGCGACGAATAGCTGACCTCTATTGGGATGAACCGTGCCACAGACACAGGATAAACATATAAATGATCTGAACGTTGCCGTTCTGGCAGGCGGAATCGGCCCCGAGCGCGAGGTGAGTTTGCACAGCGGCCAGACCGTCTTTAGCGCCTTGCGGCAGGCCGGGATGACGGCGCTGCTGTCGGATATTACGCCGCAGGACACGCGGATTCTTGATGACGTCTCGATCGACGTATTTTTTCTGGCCCTGCACGGCACCTTCGGCGAGGACGGCGGTGTCCAGAGCCTGCTCGAGCAGCGCGGGCTTGCCTTTACCGGCGCCGGCGCCCGGGCCAGCGGCCGCGCGTTTGATAAAGTCATCAGCAAAGCCGCCTTCGCCCGGGTCGGAGCCTGCGTGCCGCGTCATATTGTCGTCGCCGCCGACGACACCGAAGCCTCACTGAGGCGCAAACTTGACGGCTTTGCCCAGCGCGTCGTGGTCAAGCCGATCAGCCAGGGCAGCAGCGTCGGCATCAGTATTCCCGACGATAGTTCGGACGCCGCGGCGATCGCGCTGGCGTGTTTTGAGACTTACGGCGACTGTATGATTGAGCAATTCATTCCCGGCCGGGAGATCACCGTGGGTATTGTCAACGGCCAAGCCCTGCCGATTATCGAGATCCGCAGCACGGCGGCCTTTTACGATTACAACGCCAAGTATATCGCCGACTCGACTGAGTTTTTATTTGACACGATTGACGACGCGCAGTTGGTGCGGCACATCCAGCAGGTCGCGCTGGACTGCTTTGAGGCACTGGGCTGCCGGCATCTGAGCCGGGTCGATCTGATGCTGACGGCCGAAAACGTGCCCTATGTGCTTGAGATCAACACGCTGCCGGGCTTTACGAGTCATTCGCTGCTGCCGCTGGCGGCTCGAAAAGCGGGTATCCCGACCCCCGAGCTGTGCCGGCGGATTGTGCAGGCGGCCTGGAACGACCACCACGCCGCCGCGACGTCCGGCAAAACGACGGACCGTATGCAAAACCTGAACAAGGAAACAAACCTGTGACCAAACGCAAAAAAAAACAAAAGACCCAAGGCAGGTTCGCTTTTCTCAAACGCGACGGCAAAAAGAAAACCAAAACCGCGACGCGAAAAACCAAAAAGCGGAAAACCAAAAACGCCCCGCGCATCAGTCCGTTGATGCGGGTGTTACTAACCATTGTCGGCTTTGCCGTGTTGATCGCGGGATTGACGGCTGGCTTTATGGTGGCCGAGCAGTATATCCAGACACTGCCGCAGATCGAATCGCACACCGGCCCGCTGAAGCTGATCAATCCGCCCCGATGGCTCGGTCAGGCCTGGGTGGATCACATCATCGATACCATCGGCGCCAGCCGTTTCCCGCTGGATGAGACCGCCGCACAGACCGTCGGGCCGCGCCTGGCGACCATTCCCTGGATGTATGATGTGACGGTGCAGACCACACCGCAGCATGTTGAGGTTCGAGCCCAATACCGCCGACCGATTGTTCGGATTCGCCATGGCGGGCAGGACTATTATGTCGATGAACAGATGGTGGTCTTCGAAGCGCTGCCGGTGGCCCCAATCGCGATCCCTGAGGTCGTGGGCGCTGCGCAGCGATCCGTGCCCTCGCCCGGGACGGTGTGGCTGGCCGAGGATGTCAAAGCGGCAATGGAACTGGTGCGGGTGCTGGGGCTGATGGATGTGCGGATGGCTGAGGTCGACGAGCCCATCGAAAAACCGCTGCTTGACGAGATTGCCGCCGTCGATGTGGCCAATTATGCCGGACGGCGAAACAGCGCCCGCCCGCATCTGGTGCTCAACGTCAAAGACAGCTCCACGCAGGTTCATTGGGGCGCTGCCTGGGGCCAGGCCGCACGCCAGATGGAAGCCAACGAAAAGGATAAGGTTGCGACGCTGTACCAGTTTTATATCGAAAACAACAACACCCTGAAAGACAGCGTCCGATTTATCGACCTGACACGCCCGACGGCCATTCCCCGACCCTAATCGAGGAAAATTCGAATTTCGTGCTTTATAGAGACTGCAGCGCTGTTTTCAAGTCGATGTAATGATAGGGGACATTGTGCGTGCGGCACAGGCCTTTGAGCCGTGCCAGCGTTTGCTCGGTCAGGTCGCTTTGGGCCGATGCGCTGGAGCTGCACTGAAAAATGCGGCAGCCTGAAAACCGCCGGGCGTAGACACTGCATCGACCGTCAATTCGGTACGGACAGACGCCGCCGGTCATCGGCTCCAGCGGCCGGCCGATGTGATGGGCAAAATACAGCAGCTCCGGCGTGGTCAGATACAGCCGATGGCCGAAGGTTTCAAAGTCGCAGCACGTCCCGCACGCCCGGCACTGTCCGGCTGCGCGGCACTGAGTCAACTGCGCGTCAAGCCATTGATAGAGCGCTTCGACATCGGCCAGCAGCGCCCGATATGACGACAGGCCCGGATGAAAGGCAGACAGAGAAAGGTCAGGCGTCATCATCCCACCATTTTTTCTG
>SKKI01000226.1 GCA_007121565.1 Phycisphaerae bacterium | reverse complement strand
TTGAGTTTCTTTATACCGAACAGGCCCAGCATATCGCCGCCCAACACTATTATCGTCCGCAAGACCGCGCCGTGGCCGATCAGTACCCTGAGCAATTCGCCCAGATCCGGCTGGTGACCGTTGATGAGGTCTTCGGTGGATGGGGCCCAGCCCAGCAACTGCATTTTGATGACGGCGGTCTGTTTGACCAAATCTATACGCCCCGATGACCGACGGAAAGGACAGCGACACAATGCCTGGGATCACACTGTATTCGAGAAACGCCGCACGCACCACACAGCGAAACATCCTGCCCGGATTTGGCCTGACGCTGGGCTATACGCTCGTCTACTTGTCGCTGATTGTGCTGATCCCGCTGGCGGCAATCAGCCTGGCCGCGGTAAAAATAGAGCCGGGGCAGTTCTGGGCGGCCATCAGTGATCCGCGCGTCGTGGCCTCCTATCGGCTGAGTTTCATCGCAGCCCTCGCCGCCGCGGCGATTAATACCATCTTCGGCCTGCTGACGGCCTGGGTGCTGGTGCGCTACCGCTTTGCCGGGCGCAAACTGCTGGATGCCATGGTGGATCTGCCTTTTGCCCTGCCGACAGCGGTGGCGGGTATTGCCCTGACCACGATGTACGCGCCGACCGGCTGGATCGGCAGGCTGCTTGCGCCGCTGGGGATTCAGATAGCCTTTGCGCCGCTCGGGATTGTGGTGGCCCTGACGTTTATCGGCCTGCCGTTTGTGGTGCGCACCGTCCAGCCGGTGCTGGAGGATCTGGGAACCGAGACCGAAGAGACCGCCGCCAGTCTCGGCGCCTCTCGCATACAAACGTTCACACGGGTAATATTCCCCGAGTTACTGCCGTCCCTGCTGACCGGCTTTGCCCTGGCCTTTGCGCGGGCGCTGGGGGAATACGGCTCGGTGGTGTTCATCTCGGGCAATATGCCGATGCGAACAGAAATCGCACCGCTGCTGATTATGACCAAACTGGAACAATATGACTATGCCGGAGCGACGGCGATTGCGATGGTCATGCTTGTGCTGTCCTTTTTGCTGCTGCTGGCGATCAATCTGCTGCAGCGGTGGGCAACCCGAAGCCGACAATAAACCTTCAAGCAGGAAAATCTATGCCGACACACAGAGCACAACTGAAATCCCAAGAAGGACGCTGGATTCGCCCGGCGCTGATTGCCATGGCCCTGCTGTTTTTGGCGCTGTTTCTGCTGATGCCGCTGGCAGCGGTCTTCGTCGAGGCGTTTCGGCGAGGGATCGGGGCGTATGTGCAGACGTTTACCGACCCGTACGCCCATTCGGCGATACGTCTGACGCTGCTGGTGGCGCTGATGACGATTCCCGTAAACCTGCTGTTCGGGGTCGCCGCGGCGTGGGCGATTGCCAGGTTTGAATTTCGCGGAAAGGGTGTTCTGCTGACCCTGATCGACTTGCCGTTTGCGGTCTCGCCGGTGATTGCGGGGCTGATGTTTGTGCTGCTGTTCGGCCTGCATGGGCTGCTGGGCCCGTGGCTGCTCGAGCGGGACATTCAGATCATTTTCGCGGTGCCGGGCATTGTGCTGGCGACGCTGTTTGTAACGTTTCCGTTTATTGCGCGCGAATTGATTCCGCTGATGCAGTCCCAGGGCAGCGAAGAGGAACTGGCGGCGCTGTCGCTGGGGGCCAACGGCTGGCAGATATTCTGGAAGGTGACGCTGCCCAACATCAAATGGGGCCTGCTGTACGGCATTATTCTATGCAATGCCCGGGCGATGGGCGAGTTTGGAGCGGTCTCGGTCGTCTCCGGCCATATACGCGGCCAGACCAACACGATGCCGCTGCATATTGAGATTCTTTATAACGAGTATGACTTTGTCGGAGCATTCGCGATGGCCTCGCTGCTGACCCTGCTGGCGCTGGTAACACTGGTTGTCAAAAGCGTTGTGGAATGGAAAAGCAACAAAGAACACGCTCACACTGAGATTGGAGTGCTGCAATGAGTATTCAGGTGAACAATATCAGCAAGACCTTCGGGTCGTTTGCCGCGTTGAAAAACGTCAGCCTGACCGTCAACGACGGCGAGCTAGTGGCACTGCTTGGTCCGTCCGGCTGCGGCAAAACCACGCTGCTGCGGATTATCGCCGGGCTGGAGTTTCCCGACCCGGCCAGCGGGCCGGTGCTGTTTCATACCGACGATGTCAGCCGTCAGGATGCCCGTCGGCGGCGGGTCGGGTTTGTCTTTCAGCATTACTCGCTATTTCGCCATATGAACATCTTTGACAACGTCGCCTTCGGGCTGAGGGTCCGCCCGCGCAACGTTCGCCCGAACAAGGCCGAGATCAAGCATCGTGTCGAGTCGCTTCTCAATCTGGTTCAGCTCGAGCGGCACGCCGCCTTGTATCCGTGGCAGCTGTCCGGCGGCCAGCGCCAGCGCGTCGCGCTGGCCCGGGCACTGGCGGTCGAGCCGAAGATTCTGCTGCTCGATGAGCCGTTCGGTGCGCTGGATGCCAAAGTACGTAAAGAACTGCGCCACTGGCTGCGGCGACTGCACGATGAGATGGCGATCACCAGTGTATTTGTCACGCACGACCAAGAAGAGGCTCTCGAACTGGCCGACCGCGTTGCGGTGCTCAATACCGGAAGGATTGAGCAGGTCGGCACGCCCGAAGAGGTCTATGACCACCCGGCCAATCCGTTTGTGTTTAACTTTCTGGGCAATGTGAATATCTTTCACTGTCGGGACAAAGAGGCTCGACAGCAGGTGGGCCTCGCTCAGGCCGCCGCTGCAACGACGGGTGAAAAAGTGGCCGCGGCCTATGTGCGGCCCCACGACATTGAAATCTCACGCGCCGCTGATAGCGAAACCATCCCCGCCCGCGTGGTGCATATCGCCGCGGCCGGGCCGGTCGCCAAGATTCAATTGGCCCGACTGGACACCCGCGAGATGGTCCACGCCGAGATAACCCGTCAAAAATATCGCCAGTTGAACCTCAATACGGGCGAATCCGTATATATTAAGTTGCAAAATCCTCGTTATTTTTCGGAAGATTATGTTATTTGACAACAGAAAGGAATATGTTATGGCTGATTATTATGACAACATTATTCAGACGGTCGGCTACACGCCGCTGGTCAAAGTCAATAAGCTGATCACCGGCGCGACGGTGCTGGCGAAAATGGAAAGTCACAACCCGCTGTCCTCGGTCAAGGATCGCATCGGCGTGTCGATGATCGAAGCGGCCGAAAAAGCCGGAAAAATCAACGAAAAGACCGTTATTATCGAGCCGACCAGCGGCAATACCGGTATCGCGCTGGCGTTTGTCTGCGCAGCGAAGGGCTATCGCCTGTTCCTGACGATGCCCGAGTCAATGAGCCTGGAGCGGCGCAAGGTCCTCAAAGCGCTCGGCGCTGAGCTGGTCCTGACACCGGCGCCCGGCGGGATGAAAGCCGCCGTGGCCGCGGCGCTGGAGATCGCCGAGGCCGAAAAGGGTGCCTTTGTGCCCCAGCAGTTTGAGAACCCGGCCAACCCCCAAGTGCATCGCCTCACGACCGCCGAGGAAATCTGGACAGGTACCAACGGCAAGATTGACTATCTCGTTTCAGGTGTCGGCACCGGCGGTACGATCACCGGCGTGTCGGAAGTGATTAAATCGCGCAAGCCGGACTTCAAGGCGATCGCCGTTGAGCCGGCTCAAAGCCCGATTCTGACCCAGACGCTGGCCGGACAGGACCTCAAGCCCGGGCCGCACAAGATTCAGGGCATCGGAGCCGGATTCGTCCCCAAGGTGCTGAATGTCGATATTATCGACGAGGTCGTCACGGTCGACCAGGACGAGGCGATTGACTGGGCGCGGCGGGCGGCCAGGCTTGAGGGGCTGTTTGTCGGCATCTCGTCTGGGGCGGCGCTGCGGGCGGCTGATATCATCGCCTCCCGGCCGGACAATAAAGACAAAACCATTGTCGCGATTATCCCCAGTTTCGGCGAGCGATACTTGTCCTCGGTGCTGTTTGCCGATATCATTGCGTAAATGCAGGTTAATTCGGCTCTCAATCGGGATCGAGGACGCCGATGACTGGAATTACACAATCTATCCGAACAAAGAAAGTCAAAGCAATTGACGTGTTTATTTCTTGACGGATAGTTCGCTGTCAAGATTTTGAGCCGCGAACTGCCAGTTCAGCAGGTTGTCGATCACCTTCTCGACATGCTCGGCACGCCGATTCTGATAATCCAGATAGTAGGCATGCTCCCACACATCGATGGTCAATAATGGCTTGAGCCCGTCGGTCATCGGCACTTCGGCATCGGTCGTGCTGACCACCTTGAGCTGCTGTCCGTCGGCAACCAGCCAGGCCCAGCCGCTGGCGAACTCGTTGACAGCCGCTTGGGCCAGCTCTTTTTTGCAGGCCTGTACGCTGCCGAAACTGGCCTCGATCCGGGACTGCAGCGCCGCGGGCATCTGCCGGCCGTTGGGCTTGAGGCAATGCCAGTAGAAGGTGTGGTTCCAGGTCTGAGCGGCGTTATTAAACAGCCCTGCCTGGTCCGGTTTGCCGGCGGTGTCCAGTATAATCCGCTCCAGCGACATCCGGGCATACGGCGTATCTTTGACAAGCTCGTTGAGATTGTTCGAATACGCCCGGTGGTGCTTGTCGTAATGGAAGCTCAGGGTATGGGCCGAGATAACCGGCTCCAGCGCATCATCGGCAAACGGCAGCGGCTCAAACGCAAACGGAGCCGTCGCCTGCTCGCCTCGCGCAAACGAAAACGTCCCCGCTGCCGCCGCCGCAGCGGCCACTTTAGCCGAGGTCCCCAGAAAATCCCGACGGTTCAGGCTCACATTAAAGCTTCTTTCGGTATTCATGGCTTTCTCCTGTCCAAAATAAAATTTTAATTGGAAATCTTGCCGCCAGCTTTCGGGCGTTACTAAAAGCATTGTAGTGGAAATCTGAGGATGAATCAATCACCAATTGACCTGAAAGGTTGTCGGTCGGCTGTATCCAGATGCACTATTGTTAATGGGTACCGATGCCGATATAGTAGCAGTGTGTTCTCAAAAGATTGACATATATGATTAAGGGATTTCGACTTATAGCCGTCTTGACGGTGGTCAGCCGGGTGTTCGGGATGCTGCGGGACATGGCGTTTGCCTATTTTCTCGGGGCCGGGCTGATGATGGATGTCTGGGTCATCGCGTTTAAGATTCCGAACCTGGGGCGGCGGATTTTCGGCGAGGGCGCAGCCACGTCGTCCTTTATTCCGGTCTACAGCGATCAGCTCAAAAAAAACCGCGCCGCGGCCTTCACACTGGCCCACACGGTCGTGACAGTCATTGTGGTACTGCTCAGCGGCGTGGTGCTTGCGGGACTGGCGATACTGGCGTATGTCCATCGCTATCACGCCCCGCTGGAAAGCACGCGGCTGATGCTCGTGCTGGCGGCCCTGATGCTGCCGTACATGGTGATGATCTGCACGGAGGCGATTCTGGCCGGGATTTTGCACACGCATCGGCATTTTGCCGCTCCGGCCGCGGCGCCGGTGGTGCTGAATGTCATCATCATAGCGGCCTTGTGTCTGGGCGGCTGGGTACTGGCGCTGCCGTCAGAGGAGCATCTGTTTTTGCTGGCCTTTGGAGTGCTGCTGGCCGGGATGGTGCAGGTGGGGATGCAGATTATCCCGATGCGCCGCCGCGGACTGACGCTGCGCCCGGCCTGGCAGGTGCGATCCGAGCCCTTCAAGCGGATTTTGTGGCTGATGGGGCCGATGATCCTCGGGATGGCGGTCACCCAGCTCAACACGCTGGCCGATGATATTATCGCCAAATCCCTGTCCGGCTCAGCGGAAAAGGGGGAGTTTTTTTTCCTGTTTGATCGGCAGTTTCGCTATCCGGTCTGGGCCGGGTCGGTGGCGGGGTTGTTTTATGCCCAGCGATTGTACCAGTTTCCGCTGGGGGTTCTCGGTATTTCGCTGGCAACGGCGATTTTTCCGGTCCTGAGCGACGCGGCGGCCGATAAGGATCAGGCCCGGCTGGCCAAAACGACACTGCAAGGGCTCGCAGCGGCGCTTTTCCTGGCATTGCCCTCAACGGCGGGGCTGATTCTGGTGGCCCGGCCGCTGGTGGCGGCGATTTATCAGCGAGGCCAGTTTACCGCCGACGATACCCGTCTGGCAACGGGGGTACTGATATTCTATGCACTGGGATTGTGCGGGTATTTCATCCAGCAAATCCTGCCGCGGGTCTTTTATGCGCTGAAAAACTCCAAAATCCCCGCCCGCACGGCCGCGACGACGGTGGTGCTGAACATAATGCTGAACCTGACGTTGATATGGCCGTTGGGCGCAGCCGGCCTGGCCCTGTCCACGGCGTTGTGTTCATATGTGCAGGTGGCGATATTGCTGTGGGTCCTGCGAAGGCACTGTGCCCTCGGGCCGACCAGAGAGTTCTGGGTGATATTGTTAAAAACGGTCATCAGCACCGCCCTGATGGCGCTGACCGGCTGGGGCGTGTTGACGGCGCTGACAGGTCTGCCGCCAACGACCGGCGGCCAGGTGAGCCGCATCGCCGCGCTGGTGGCTGTCTGCGGCGGCGTCTATGCTGTATCGTCCTGGCGGCTGAAAAACCCGATGCTGAAGCTGATCATTCACCCTCGCCGCACGCCTCCGGCCGGGCAAGTGAATGCTGAATAATTCACGATTTTACTCAAAAGCGGGAATTGACCCGCGCCGCAAAACGGACTATAATCAAGGCAGCGTGAGGTCTGAATGGATAAATTCTGAAACGGAGGTGTCTTATGAAAGTGATTGATTTTCTGGACTCCAAGGGTATCCATTATGAGCTGAGCCAGCATCGACCGACGTTTACCGCTCAGCAAATGGCCGCCGAGGAACATGTGCCCGGGATGGCTGTGGCCAAGCCGGTGGTGGTGCGAGCCGACAAGACGTATTATTTGTGTGTGTTACCGGCCTGCTGCAAGATTGATCTGGACGCCTTGAAGCAGACCCTGGGCGCCGCCGATGTGGCACTGGCCGATGAGGACGAAATGGCGGAATTGTTCGACGACTGCACGCTGGGCGCCGAGCCGCCGTTCGGCCATCTGTATGGGCTCAAAACACTGATGGACGAAATGCTGCAGGACAGTTCGTATGTGGTGTTTCAGGGCGGCACGCACGAGTTGACGATCCAGATGGATATGGATGATTACGTCAAAGCGGCTCAGCCGAAGATATTGAGTTTCAGTTACCATATGCGTTGAGACCGGACACCAGCGACAGGGGGCGCCGATCTCCGGTATGGGCAACAACGTTAGCGTGAGTTTATGTGGAGGCCTTCTATGGTCAAGCGTGGAGTGTTTGTTTTATTGAGTGTAACCCTTCTGGCATCCGTCAGCGGGCCGTATGCGTTCGCACAGGATGGGGGTGACGGTATATTTTCACCGGTGACGGCTTCGATTTTCGTCAAGACTGCACAGGAAATTTCCAGAGACGATGCAGCGAATATCGAATCGGCCAAGCGGTTTCTTGAGGCCGCCGAGATGCTGGAGCGCAGCAGCGCCGGGATGGCCGAGTCTATTTTGCGTATCGGCGCCGAAGCCTGTTTGGGACAATCCGACTATTCCGAAAAGATGCACGGGGCATTGCGGGCGTACATCGGCCGCCAGTACAATCTGGAACTTGTGCTGTCGGCTGTGCGGTGCATGCTTTCCCAACTGGATACCCGTCAGGATCGCGAGGTGCTGCTGGACCGATTGCTGCGGCAATTCGGCAGAGTCGATAACCTGTTCGCCTCGGAAGTGGCGGCTCAGCTTGGCGTTCTGGCAATGGAAAAAGCCGATATGGAGACCGCTCAACAATATCTGAATCAGGCCTATGCCTTGAATCGCTATAATGTGTTCGCGTTTGAGACACTCCAGCAGGTCTATGCGATGCAGGAACTTGCGGTCGGCCACGATGCCTATGCGGTTCATCTTCGCACCATGCTGGATGTCAATCCGTATGACCTTGCGACTGTGTTGAGCTATGCGGAGATGCTGATGCAGTTTGAGCACTTTTCGCAGGCTGCCGAGGTGTATGAGTACGCCGACAGGGTCTACGGCCATCTTTTTCCGGATCGCCCGGCCCAGCCGAGACTGTATTTGCCGCTGCTGCTGAGCCATTATCACACACCGAATTCACTGCGGCGATGCCTGGAACTGGCCGAGCGATTTCGTGAAGAGACGGAATTTGATTTGATGCTTGAGGCGATTGCCGGGCGTGCGGCGGCAACGCTCGGACGCGCCGACGAGGCGCGCCGCATCCTCGAACAGGCTGCGGAAAAAGCCGAACAGATGCTCGGCCAGGAGGATCTGGCGCTGCCCATTTACTCCGAGCATCTGGCGTGGTTCTACAGCTTCATTCTCGAGCGCGCCGATCATGCCCTGGCCTGGAGCAATCAGGCATACGCCCAGGCGCCGGATCGCCCCGGGGTGCGGCAGATTTTTGCCTATGCGCTGGCCGTCAATGACGAATATCAGACCGCCGGCGAGATTGCCGAGCCCTATCAGCAAACCGATCCGATCGCCGCGTTGACGATGGCCCTGGTGCATCGTCATGCAGGACAGCGCCAGGAAGCGCTTGATCTGCTTCGCAGCGCAATTCAGATGGCTCCGGAGACCTTCGAGGCCCAAAAAGCCAGGTCGATATTGACTGATATGGGAGCCGAGTATCATACCCCTCCAGAGGCCCGGAAGATTCACGACGCGCTTGAAGAGCAGTTCAGGACACGTATCGTTCCGTTTTATGTCGAGCCGCGGCAGCGATTCTCGGCCAAGCTGCTCTTTGGCAGCAGCGATATCCTGTACGGTACGGACTTTAATGCGCGACTGGTGATTGAGAACAACAGTTCTGCGCCGCTGGTCATTCAGGATGGCGCAATGCTGGGCGGAACGATTCGGGTCGATGTTCAGGTGCGGGGCGATCTGGACAGGCGTATTGCCAACGTGCTGACCAAACGGGTTCGCCCCAATCGCGCGATCGCGGCTAACGAGCATATTTTTATTCCGCTGGACTTACAGACAGGACAGCTTCGTCGCCTGCTGGCAAGTCATCCGCAGGCCACGCTGGATCTGGAGTTTACAGTATACCTGGACCCGGTGGTTCACGGGGACGGCACGGTCGAAAATGCGCTTCGCGGCACATCGCCGGTGCGCGGGACCCTTCACCGGCGGCGAATCGATCTGACGCGCGACTTTTTGATGCAGCGGCTGGACGCACTGGCCACAGGCCGGGAAGGCCAAAAAATCCAGGCAGCGCGGCTGTTTGCCGGGTTGCTGGCCGAGCAGGAGTCGTTTGGCCGCGGGCAGGCGGATTATGCCTACAGCCGTGTTGAGCCGTCATTGCTGGTTGACGCCCTTCGGCGTGCCTTGACGGATGAGAACTGGCGGCTTCGGGTCCATACGATGGAGGCGCTAAGCTATATGACGCTGTCGAGAGACTTTGCGCTGATCCAAACGCTTTCGGATAACCTGACACACAGCCGGTGGCCGGTACGGTTTATGACGACGTATCTGCTCAGCCGACTGCAGGGCAGCGCATTCGATGCGGTACTGGACTGGAAGGCGCAATACGATGAACATCGTTTGACGCGCCGGCTTGCGGTCGCCTTGGGTGGAAAACCTCCCGCCCAGCCGGTCCGGGACTAACTCTACAGTGGAGAGCCGATGCCGCAGCCTGCTGTATTTCTGGACCGTGACGGGACACTGATTGAAGATCTCGGCGTATTAAGCGACCCATCGCAGATCCATCTGTTTGATTACACCCTTCCTGCGCTGGCCGAGATGGGGCGTCATTATTTGCTCTTTGTGGTGACCAATCAAAACGGAATCGCCACAGGGCAGATCACGTTTGACCAGGCCCGGGCCGTGAACGCCGCGTTGGATGAAATCCTGCGCCGGGGCGGTGTTTCTGTTCGTCAGTGGTACGTCTGCCCGCACCACCGTGACGACGGGTGTGCGTGTATAAAACCAAATCCGACCTTTTTGCGCCAGGCAGCGCGTGACTGGGATGTGGATTTGCGACGGTCTTATGTCATTGGTGACCACCCGCACGACGCGGCCACCGCCGACGGTGTCGGAGCCACTGGATTGTATCTGCTGACCGGGCATGGCCGACAGCATCAAAACGAATTGCCCCCGGGGCGGCTGGTCTTTGACACACTCGCTTCGGCCGGAGAGTGGCTAATGAGGCATAAAGAAGGCAGCGAATAGCTTGAAATGGCGTGCGGCTGATATTTCGACAAAAAAATCGGTAAAAAGCTCAAAATTTCAAAATTTTTGTTGAGTTGGACACAAAAACATCGTAGAGTTTCCAATCCGTTTGGGATTGTTAATAGCCACGTTATTGAAAGGGATTAATTATGCCGGCAAAAGTGGATGCAGCGACATGCACAGGTTGCGAAGCATGTGTGGATTCGTGTCCGAGCGATGCGATTGAAATGAAAGACGGCAAAGCCATCATCATCGAAGACAACTGCGTCGATTGCGGTGTGTGCGTTGATGAATGCCCCGTCGAAGCGATTAGTATGGAGTAGTTCACTCCCGGCCCCATCGTC
Organism: Phycisphaerae bacterium; assembly: GCA_007121565.1. Classification (GTDB taxonomy): domain Bacteria; phylum Planctomycetota; class Phycisphaerae; order Sedimentisphaerales; family Anaerohalosphaeraceae; genus T3Sed10-213. Next base: position 1,339 of record SKKI01000226.1, on the reverse strand, counting down.
TAGAGGCCTAGGACACCGGGTTTTCATCCCGGCAACAGGGGTTCGAATCCCCTTGGGGTCATTTTCTCAAATTTCATAAGTTCATTTATTGCAAGCATTTATGAAAACAAAAATTGAGTCTGTTTTGCTATTTTGTTAAACTATTTTGTTAAACTATTTGTTAAAAAGCCTATTATTGGCTTAATAATGGTTTTAGGATATTTGAATTATGGGGGGGACGATAGAGTGTTTTTTTTTCTCCCTAATCTCCTTTTTCCCTTGCCCCCTGCCCCTCTATTCTATACCACCTAATAAATACCCAATATGAACACAAGTAGGATAATAAATCAAATTAAAACTCCACTTGGCCATCCCATGTGTAATAATGTAATAGAAATTTAGAAGACTCTGTCCCTACCTTGACCCCGAATTCCAATCATAAAGATTAAATCGGAAAGCAGTTTCTGATTTAGAAAGCAGAAATAGACTTATCAAGTCTTGATACTGGGCCTGTAAATTCTATGGGGCTATATACATGACTCCAGTAAAAATTACATAACACTCTTTAAGAATTAACCTTATGAGAAAAAGAGACCACATCGCCGAAATTTGTCTAAGCTTAGATTTTGAAAGAGCTTACAGGAATTCACTGGTCTTAAGTAGATACCCCCTTAAATTCTATTACATTATTACACTGTGCTCCTGTTTTTCCTATTTGTGGTTGTCAGGCAGTGTCCATGTTCCCATTCCTGGCACAAAATTCTTGACTTTGGATTGCCTTTGTGGTACAATAAACTCTTCAAACCAATTGGAGAAAAGTGATAAAATACTATGTTCTTGTAATGCTGTTTTTAACGGTTCTTATGCGGACAACACAGGCTGTCAATCCACAAGTGACACTCCAAATAGCAGGTGGTCAAAGCGGTACGATTGTGCTGGAACTGTATAAAGACAAGGCCCCTATCACAGTTGCCAACTTCCTGAACTATGTCCAATCGGGATTCTATAATGGATTGATTTTTCATCGGGTCATTGAAGGATTTATGGTTCAGGGAGGGGGATTTGATATTGACCTTAACCAAAAGGACACTGGTCCTGCCGTTATCAATGAAAGCACAAATGGTCTGAAGAACCTCTATGGCAAGGTTGCTATGGCAAGGACTCCCCACCCTCACTCTGCTACCGCACAATTTTTCATTAATCACGGCGATAATGACTTTCTTGATTTTGGCCAAATTGCTTACAGTGGACAGAACGCCTATTTCCTTGCAGGATACTGTGTCTTTGGCCACGTCATCAGCGGAATGGATGTGGTGGATAATATTGCAGAAATGGAAACGGGCAGTGTGGAGAATCCCGA
>SKKI01000131.1 GCA_007121565.1 Phycisphaerae bacterium | reverse complement strand
GGGCGGCAGAAACACCATCCCCGCGCCATACTGACCCGGATCCGCAAGATCCAGCCCCAGCCGCTTAGCTTCAGCACTAATAAACGGATGGGGAATCTGCGTCAATATACCCGCCCCGTCGCCGGTCACATCGTCCGCTCCAGCGGCTCCGCGATGGTGCAGGTTCAGCAAAATCTGCTTGCCATAATTAATGATAGAATGGTCGCGCACGCCGGAAATATTGACAACCGCCCCGATCCCGCAGGCGTCGTGTTCCCGCCGCGACTCATAGAACCCCTGATTGTTGGGCATCAATGGCATTTTAAACGGTTCCTGTAAACCAGTGTCTTTTGAATCTCAAATTATCACTGTCTATATTACGTTTAAATGGCGTAAAAAGTCAAGTACTTTTTATCATTTTTTTTAATTTATAGATTAGTTTTTCTTATGATAGGAATTTAAATAAAAGCCCTGTCAAACACAACGCATGTCCGACAGGGCTAAAGGAGATCCGGCGTGTATTTTTTTATCGCAAAAACAACATCTCCACATACCCCGGCAACGGCCACAACTCGGCATCGACCGTCATCTCGAGCGTGTCGGCGGCGGTTCGGACCTCGGCCATCGCCGGCACGACGTCTTCTTTGAAGCATCGGGCCTGGTCGCCGGGCTTTTCGATCATTCTGGCCTTGCCGACCGCTTTGTCTAGCGCCTCAATGGCACTGCTGAGGTCTTCGATCAGGCTGTTGACCTTTTCCAGTTCACGTTTCTGTACGGCTGGTCGGATATCGGCGGCGGTCAGGCCATTGACTGCCTCGGCCAGTTTCGTCGAATAGGCGATGCATGCCGGCAGAATCTGACGCTTGGCCATACTCAAGGTCGCCCCGGCTTCGATGTTGAGCGTCTTGCTGTAATTCTCAAGCAAGATCTCGGTGCGAGCGTGCAGCTCGTGTTTGCTCAGCACTTTATGACGCTTGAAGACATCAATATTCTCTTTTTCGAGAATCGTCTCCAGCGCATCGACGGCGGAGGCGATATTCGACAGCCCGCGCTTGTGGGCCTCTTTGACCCAGTCGTCCGAATAGTTGTCGCCGTTGAAGATAATCCGCGCGTGGTCGGTGGCAATTTTTTTGAGCACTTTCTGGGCGTCGGCCTTGACGTCCTTGCTCTTTTCCAGCTCGTCGGCAATCTCCATCAGCACATCGGCGACAATCGTATTGAGCACAAAACACGGGCCCGACGTGGACTGGCTGGAGCCGACCATCCGAAACTCGAACTTGTTGCCGGTAAACGCGAACGGACTGGTTCGGTTACGGTCGGTGCAGTCCTTCGGCAGCGGCGGCAGGGTCGAGATGCCCAGTTTGAGCTGGCCGCCCTGTTGGCTCGTCTTGGCGCCGCCGGCGGCAAGCTGCTCAAAAATATCGGTCAACTGGTCGCCCAGAAAGATCGAGATGATCGCCGGCGGCGCTTCGTTGGCCCCGAGGCGGTGTTCGTTGCCCGGGTTGGCCACGGACGCACGCAGCAGGTGAGCGTATTTATCCACCGCCCGAATGACCGCACACAAGAACACCAGAAACAGCATATTATCATGCGGTGTGTTGCCCGGATCGAGCAGGTTGTTGCCGGTGTCGGTCACCAGCGACCAGTTGTTGTGCTTGCCCGAACCGTTGACCCCGGCAAACGGTTTTTCATGCAGCAGACACACAAAGTCGTGCCGACGGGCGACCTTCTGCAGCGTTTCCATCGTAATCTGATTATGATCGGTCGCCACGTTGACGGTCGTAAAGATCGGCGCGATTTCATATTGGGCCGGCGCCACTTCGTTGTGCTGGGTTTTGGCCGAGACACCCAGTTGCCACAATTCAAAATTGACGTCGTTCATAAAGGCCGAAACCCGCTCATGCAGCGCGCCGAAGTAGTGATCTTCCATCTCCTGGCCCCGCGGCGAGGGCGCGCCAAACAGGGTACGCCCGGCCAGCATCAAATCCATCCGCTTTTCAAAAAAGCGGCGATCGACCAGGAAGTATTCCTGCTCCGGCCCGAGGGTCGAGGTCACGCTGGACACATCGCCATTGCCCAGGGCCCGCAGCACACGCATCGCCTGTTTGTTCAGCGTTTCCATCGACCGCAGCAGCGGCGTCTTCTTATCCAGCGCCTCGCCCGTATAAGAGCAGAAGGCCGAGGGAATATACAGCGTTTTGCCCTTGATAAAGACCGGCGAGGTACAGTCCCAGGCCGTATAGCCGCGGGCCTCAAAGGTCACCCGTAAACCGCCCGAGGGAAACGACGACGCGTCCGGCTCGCCCTTGATCAGCTCGCTGCCGCTGAACTCGAGGATGGTTCTGCCGTCCGGCGTGGGCGAGATGAATGAGTCGTGCTTTTCGGCTGTAAACCCGGTCATCGGCTGAAACCAGTGGGTATAGTGTGTCGCCCCGTGTTCCAGCGCCCAGTCTTTCATTGCCCCGGCCAGCACATCGGCGATCGCCTGGGTCATTTCTATGCTGCCGTTGCGGACCTTGACGAATTCCTTATAAATCGTTTTGGGCAGACGCTGACGCATAACTGCGTCATTGAACACGTTTACCCCATACACATCACTTAACTTGACCTGACTGTCCATTTCCAAAACTCCTGAAAAATTAACATTGTCCAAATCCGTTGCTTAAGACGGCCTTGTAACCACAATTTATTAGAATGCAAGCATTGTGCCACAAACGCGAAAGCCGCCTTTATTTCCCTAATCTCTTTTTATAAAAAGAGTTAAGTGTTCTCGCGCAAAACAGAGATATTATCCTAAACATAACAAATTTGTAGCAAATCAAACTATTTTTAACAAAATTGTCATTTTTCGCACTTTCTGCCGTGCTACCCGATCGCTTTGACGCCGTGGGCGCCGGTGCGAATCCGGATACAGTCGGCCAGATCGAGGATAAATATCTTGCCGTCACCGATCTCGCCGGTCCGGGCCCCGGCGATAATCGCATCGACGGCGTGCTGGAGATAATCCTCGTTGACCGCGATCTCGAGCCGCACTTTCTTGAGCAGGTTGACCTCAAAGCGAATCCCGCGGTAACTTTCTTCATATCCCATCTGCTCGCCGCAGCCCAGCGAGTTGGTCACGGACATTTTGCTGACCTTGGCCTCGGTCAGGGCCTTTTTCACATCGTCCAGCTTATGCGGCTGAATATACGCTATAATCAGTTTCATTTGAATCCTCACATTTCTGATATCTGTTTGCGATTTTATTTTTACATGTTACTGAAGATCTGGAATCCGCTGTACGCTTCCATCCCGTGCTCGCCGATGTCCAGGCCCTTCATTTCTTCTTCGGGGCTAACCCGCAGGCCAACGGTCTTGCTGATCGTCCAGAACAACACCAGACCCAAGCCGAACGCCCATGCAAAGGCCGCCAGTACGCCGACCGCCTGTACGCCCAACTGGCCCAGTCCGCCGCCGTAGAACAGCCCTGTGTCCATATTAAACAGGCCCGCCGACAGTGTTCCCCATGCCCCGCAGACGCCGTGGACGCTGACTGCACCGCACGGATCGTCCACTTTGAGCACACGGTCGATGAAGATGACACTGACAACGACCAGCGCCCCGCCGACCAGTCCGATCAGAATCGCGCTGAGCGGTGTCACACCGTCACACGGCGCGGTGATGGATACCAGTCCGGCCAGCGCGCCGTTGAGGGCCATTGAGCCGTCCGGCTTTTTCAGCAGTATCCAGGACGTGGCCGTGGCGGCCACCGCACCGCCGGCCGCAGCCAGGTTGGTGGTGACGGCAATATAGCCAATCCAGCCGTCGGCATACGTGGTGCTGCCGGGATTGAAGCCAAACCAGCCGAACCACAGGATAAACACACCCAGTGAGGCCAGCGGCATATTGTGTCCCAAAATCGCCTTGGGCTTGCCGTCCGGGCCATATTTACCCAGCCGCGGGCCAAGGATAATCGCCCCGGCCAAAGCCAGCCATCCGCCAACGGAGTGCACAACAGTCGAGCCGGCAAAATCCAGAAAGCCCAGGCCTTCCAGCCAGCCATCGCCATCAAGCAGGCTGCCCCAGGCCCACGAGCCGAAAATCGGGTAAATCAACAGCGTAATGAAGAAGCTGTACACCAGGTAGCCGACAAACTTGGTGCGTTCGGCCATGGCACCGGAGACGATGGTCGCGGCGGTCGCGGCAAAAACCGTCTGGAAAATCAAAAACGTCCAGTTCCAGTCTTCACCCGGCTCGACACCGCTAAGGCCAAACAGGGTCGTGCCGAACAGCCCGTTGGTCGCACCGAACATCAACCCAAAGCCCACCAGAAAGAACGCCAGCGAACCGACTGAAAAGTCCATCAGGTTCTTCATAATGATGTTAACGGCATTCTTGGCCCGGGTAAAGCCCGACTCGACCATCGCAAAACCGGCCTGCATAAAGAACACCAAAAACGCCGCGATACAGGTCCAGAGAATATTCATATTCATCTGCAGCCCTTCGACAGCCGCTTCGATCTCCCCGACCGGAGCCGGCTCATCGGCAACCGCCGCAGCAGCCCCGACCAGCAGCACACCCATACATAGCCACACTACATGACTGATTCGTCTGTTTTTTCGTAATTTTTTCATAGTCAAATTCCTTGCAAAAATATAGCGTTTGTCATGTCGTTAAAACCCTGTTGAAAGGCTCAGGCCCGCAAAGACGTAATCACTTTTCGAGGCATATTCATTGGTCGCCCGCAGCCGGTCGCTGAGCAGGGTTACATAGTTGAGGCTCGGGGCCACGGTCCAGCCGCCGATTTCCATCGGCAGAGCCAGTGACAGCGCCAAATCAGTAAACCGACTGCTGTCCACGCCCCAATAGAAATCGTTGAAATCCGAATCGGCCCATCCGAGGCTGGCGGCAATCTCCACGCTCACCGGTACATCCGGCGAAATGTGAAACACGTCTTCAAAACTGTGACCGGCGCCAAGCTCGACATAAGTGCCATTGGCCTCGTCCACATCGTGATAGACCGTTACCGACGGCTCGAGCCATACATCAAAGGCAAAGCCCCAGTACAGCTCGGTCGTACTCGACGGCGATGCGCTGGGGAAGCGGTAATAAATCGCCCCGATGGAAAAGTCCACGCCCTCGACGCCCGGCACCGCGTCGCTGTAATCGATACCGAAGTTCCACTCATTGAACTTACCCCTGTCGTCGTTGACATCGGTCATATCCAGGTTGCCCCAGACCGAGCCGGTCAGGCCCGCATACGACAGATCCACACCGGGCTGGAAGACTGTTGAGTCCGTCAGATTCTGACCGCGCCAGATGTACTTGCCGAAAAAGTCCGCTGTGACATCGACACCCCATTGATGCTGCTCGGCAACTACCGCTGCACTCAACATCACCGCCATACCCACGACTGCTGCTTTTTTCCTGATACTCATTGTTGTTCTCCTGATTTACGTGTTTCTGTTGGTGTTTGTTAACGCTTTCGGTGAACAGGCCTGTTTCACGGTCAAAGCACGAACAGGGGAATTGCAAGCGGTGTACCAGACAGAAAAAACCTCCTCAAATTAACTTTATGTCACTTTTTCAGAAGGACTTACAAAAAAATTGAGGAAATAAAAAGACGCTACAATTTTGTAGCGCCTTTGTGTTCATTTTACAAAAATGTAAACTTAGGGGCGTTTCAGGATGTCATACTTGCGGACCTTGTAGCCCAGGATCCGCTGGGTCACACCCAGCTCCGCCGCCGCGCGGCGCTGGCAGCCGCTAGTCTTTTTCAGCGCGTCAACAATCATCTCGCGCTCCAGGTTGGCAACCTTTTCCGGCAGCGATAACGCATCGCTTTGGTTGCTTTTGCGCACCATCTGAAGCGACGGCGGCAGGTGATCCGAGCGAATCACGTCCTCGTTGCACAGCAGCACCGCCCGCTCGATGCAGTTTTCCAGCTCGCGGACATTGCCGGGCCAGTGGTAACTGGTCAGCATCTCAATGGCCGGCGTCGAAATGCGATTGATGGCCTTGTTATTTTCCCGTGCATAGCGTTCGAGGAAAAAATCCGCCAGCAACATCACATCATTTGTGCGATCACGCAGCGGCGGCATATAGATTGGAAACACATTAATGCGATAATACAGATCCTCGCGAAACAGCCCGCTTTTGATCTCTTCTTCGAGATTCTTGTTCGTCGCGACAATAATCCGCACATTGGACTTGATCGTCTCATAGCCGCCGACGCGCTCAAACTCCTTAAACTGTATCACACGCAGCAGCTTGACCTGAAGGTTCAGCGAAAAGTCGCCGATCTCATCGAGAAAAATTGTTCCCCCGTCGGCCAGTTCAAACCGCCCCGGCTTGCGCTCGGCCGCGCCGGTAAAGGCGCCTTTTTCATGACCGAACAGCTCGCTTTCGAGCAGGGTCTCCGGCAGGGCCGTACAGTTGATTTTGACAAACGGTTTCTTGGCCCGATGACTGTTGTAATGAATCGCGTGGGCGATCAGGTCCTTGCCGGTGCCGCTTTCGCCGCGAATCAGCACTGTGGCGTTGCTGTTGGCCACCTGTTCGATCAGGCGGTACACCTCGATCATCGCGTTGCTCGTGCCGACCATATTGTGGATGTTGAAGCGATTTTTCAGCTCACGCAGCAACTGTTCGTTTTGGCTGCGCAACTGCCGGCGGTCGCTTTCCACCAGTTTGTTCAGCTTGACCGCCTGGGCCACCATCGTCGCGACCACCTCCAGCAGACGCACATACGCCTCAAAGTCATCGCTTGGGCGAACTGTCCGATCCACACTGATGGCCCCGATGGTCTTGCCCTCCAGCTTGATCGGCACACAGAAAAACGCGATCTTCTGTCCCTTGCTCCGGCTGCGCTGACCGGTTTTGGCCAGGAAACGCGGGTCTTTGCGAATATCCGGCACGACCACTTCCTGGCCGCTCTGCACGACCAGCCCGGTGATGCCCTCCCCGACGCGATAGGTGATCTGTTCGGCACACGCCTCGCTCAAGCCGTGTGCCACCTTGAGCGATATCATCTCGCTGTCGGCATCGAGCAGGGTAATGGCTCCCCGTTCCAGCCCGAGATGCGCCTCCAGCGCGTGGAGAATCGACTCCAGAGTGGTTTCCAGGTGCAGCGACTCGGCAAACGCCTTGGCCACATCCGCAAGCAATTCCACCTCGTGAGCGAGTTTTTTTACCATATCTCCAACCTCTGAGAGTTCAATTCTGATTCAGCGTATTAGACCATTCGAACAGGGATATTGTGCTGCCGGAGAAAGTCTTTCGTCTCAGCGATGCTGTAGGTGCCGTAGTGAAAAATCGAGGCCGCCAGTACCGCCGAGGCCTTGCCCTCCTGCAGGACATGCAGCAGCGACTCCAGCGTCCCGGCCCCGCCGGAGGCGATGACGGGAATATCCACCGCCTCGGCCACCGCGCGCGTCAGCTCGATATCATAGCCGGCCTGTGTGCCGTCGGCGTCCATACTGGTCAGCAAAATTTCACCCGCGCCCAGCGCTTGGGCTTGTTGGGCCCACTGGACGGCGTCAATCTCTGTCGGCTCGGAGCCGGCCTTGACCGTTACGATCCACTGGCCGCCCTGCCGGCTCTTTCGCCGCGCGTCAATCGCCAGCACCACACACTGGTTGCCGAACCGCTCGGCCGATTCGCGAATCAAATCCGGATTCTCGACCGCGGCGGTATTCAGCGAGCATTTGTCAGCGCCGCTGCGCAGCAGCAAGCCGATCTCATCGGCCGTGCGAATCCCGCCGCCGACGGTAAAGGGAATAAAAATCCGCTCGGCCACGCGCTCAACCAGCTCGACAATCGTCTTTTTTGAGCGGATCGTCGCGGTAATATCGAGAAACACCAACTCGTCAGCCCCCTGGTCACTGTAGCGCGCCCCCAGCTCGACCGGATCGCCCGCGTCGCGCAGATTCAGAAAGTTGATGCCCTTGACGACACGATTGTCCTTGACATCCAGGCACGGAATAATGCGTTTGGTCAGCATGGCCGCCTCTCCCGACAAATATCATTAAAATTGCGCAGCAGGGTCAATCCGTCATCGCCGCTTTTTTCCGGATGAAACTGACAGCCGAAGATGTTGTCCTTTTCAATCGCCGCCGCCATCTGCAGCCCGTCATAGTCCACCGTCGCCACTGTGGCGGCCGCATCGGCCACCTCGGCGTAATACGAATGGACAAACGCAAAATGCCGCCCGGGCCCAAGCCCGGCCATCAGCCGCATCCTCTCGGGGGCCTGGACATAATTCCACCCCATATGCGGAATCGTCCGCCCCGGCGGAATCGGCACGACACTGCCCCCGATCCATCCCAGACACGGGGTAACGCCCATCTCGTGACTCTGATCAAACAAAAGCTGAAACCCCAGACAGATGCCCAAAAGCGGCGTACCGCGGCGGACTGTCTCGCTGATCGCCTCGGCAAACGGCGCCAGCATTCGCATCGCGTACCCGCTGGCCCCCACGCCCGGCAAAATCAGCCCTTGGGCGCGTCGAAACTCAGCCGGATCGCAGCTCACAGCCACATCCGCACCGATAAAACGCAGCGCATTGATCACACTTCGGATATTTCCTGCACCATAATCGATGATTAAAAGCATAAATTTAACTCATTAAAGCATAAGACTTTCTGAACAACTCTGTATTATACACGTGATGCAGCATTTTCAAGTGCTTGTTTCGTATTTTTGCACAATTTAAAGTAGCATGGGCTTGGCAGCCCGTGAACACGGCCAAGATGGCCGTGCTACAAATACAAATTCCTATGCGACAAATTTAAACGACCTATTTTAACATTTTTTACAAAACAGACGCCAGGTCTAACCCGTTATAAAATTAATTTTATCGGCCTAAAGTCTATTGAAAACTTATAAATACTTATTATTAATATATTTAAATGATTTTAAACAACACTGACGAAAGTTTTCCCAAATTTTCCATTTTTTCTATTTTATCTAAAGATTTTTGCGGGGTGCGTTCGATAGAGAGGGGTGAAGATTGCCTAAATTAACAACAAAACAAGTGTTTTCGAAAGTTTAGACAATATAACTGAATTAGGAAGGCAAAAATCCATGATTAAGCAATTGACCCGCGAACGGTATCTGGAGGCTCTTTTGGAAGGTGATCGTATGGTCTGTCGCGGCATTATTGAGCAGGCCCTGCAAGGCGGTGCCCTGGCCCACCACGTTTATATGGAGGTGATCTGGCCGATCATGGTCGAAATCGACAATTTATATCGCCAGGATCGCATTTTGCCGGCCCAAGAGGCCCTGGCCGCACGCATCAACCGCAGCATCGTGAACCAATTGCAGAATAAGCTGCCCCGCCGCCCTGCCGTCGATAAACGGATCGTGATCATCACAACCGACTCCGAACAGGCCGAGCTGGGCGGACAGATGACCTGCGACCTGTTTGAAAGCGACGGCTGGCAGTGTCGATTTCTCGGCGGCACCGTCAACAATGAAGATATCCTGGAGTTCATTCACGGATTTGCCCCTGACGTGCTGCTGCTGTACGGCTTCAACGGCAAGGAGGCCCCTGCCGTGCGCGAACTGATCGACCGCATCCGCCAGATCAACGCCTGGCCGGATATGCGGATCATGCTCTCCGGCGGGGTATTTAAGCGAGCCGAGGGGCTCTGGGAGGAAATCGGCGCCGACCTGTACGCCGAGACCGCCTGTGAAGCGGTGCGTATGGCCTCATTGCCGACCGACGCCCTGCCGAGACCCGTTCGAACAATCAAACAGCGGTCGCGCATCAAAAAAACAGTAAACTGCTCTCCGGAATCGACCGTCGCTGCTCGCTGAAAGCATTAACGATCGGCGATGCAGCGACTCAGCGACTGTTTCAAGACTTTAGACCGCTGAAATAGTAAAATCTTTTCAATAATTCTGTTGCAAAGAGGCGTTCAAATCGCTATAAGGATTGGCTTGTATATCAGACAATCATTTAACTTGAGTTTGTTAAACGTACGCTTATGATTCTGACACAGATACTACAGCCGTCCTGCATTAAGGCGCCGCTGGAAAGCAAAGACAAAAACCAGGCCATTGAAGAGTTGGTCAATGTGTTGTCCGATGCGGGCCTTCTGGGCGACCGCGCCGAAGCGCTTGAGGCGGTGATGGCTCGAGAGGCCACGCGCAGTACCGGCATCGGCTCGGGCATCGCCATTCCGCATGGCAAGTGCGGCGCCGTTACAGAACTGATTATGGCAATCGGCATTGCCCGTGAGCCGATTGATTTTGACAGCATTGATGACAAACCCGTGCAGATCATCGTCCTGCTGATCTCCCCGCCCGACCAGACGGGCCCGCATATCCAGGCCCTTGCACGGATCAGTCGACTTTTGCTGGATGCGCCCTTCAAGGCACAGCTTGAAAAGGCCGGATCGCCCGAAGAGGTATTCTCGCTGATCAGCGGCAAAGAATCCGAATAAGTAACAGAGCGTCGCTGTTGTGCGACGCTCTTTTTTTGTTGTCACCACCCTAACTGAGAGTCCAAAGACACCCATGCGATGGTCTGGCCGACAAACCCGAATTTGTCCGCTGCTGCATTTGCTCGCCGTCATGACCTGTCTGCTTGTCGGCACAGCGCAGGCGCTGGTCGAGTCGGTCGGGGCCAACGGTATCAATGCCCACATCGCCCACCGGCAGGGGCTGACCGGCGAAGGGATCGGCATTGCAATGCTGTCAGCCGGCAATGCGCGCGCCTCGCACGAGGCCTTCGCTGCCGGCGCGTCCGAACGGGCGGTTATCAACCATGATTTTACCGGCCAGGGCCTGCGCGCCAATTCCCACGATACCCAAGTGGCCGGCATTGTCGTTGCCCAGGGCGGCCCGGACTGCCCGGCGTGCCTGGGTGTTGCGCCGGGAGCCCGTCTGCACAGCGCACGCATCCTCGACGGCGGTATGTCGCCGCTTACCCTGGATCGCGCTTTGCATGAATTGATCGTCAATCAGGGCTGCCGCATTGTCGTCACCGGCGTTCAGATTCCCGGCAGTGCCGTAACGCCTGACGGCTCTTCGATCTGGAGCGCGATTTACGACTATTACGCCGAGCATTACGATGTGTTTTTCGCCAATGCCGCCGGCAACAGTGAAACATCGGTTACCGTCTTCGGCGATGCATTCAACGGCATAACCACCGGCGGGCTGGCGCTGGACGGACAGGGTCGCCACCGCGTTGTCGGTTCCATTTCCAATTCCGGCCCCACGCCGGACGGCCGCCGCAAACCCGAACTGACAGCTCCGGCCCACCGGCTGATGATTCCCAATGCCGCCGGCGACAGCGCCTGGTCGGCGGCCGGCTCAACCCGCGGCGAAACCAGCTTTGCCGCGCCGCATACCGCCGGGGCGGCCGCTGTGCTGATGCAGCGGGCCGCGCAGACCGACACTCCCTACGACGACAAAAGCCTGACCATCAAGGCCGTCCTGGTCAATACCGCCGATCCGAATGTCCTGGATAAGTCATCCGAGCCGACAGATCCCAATACGGTTCTCTGGCATCCTGAACGGGGATACGGCCGGCTGGATGTCGGCCGCGCGACAGCCTTGCTCGACGCCGGGCGTGTGCGCCCCGGCAGGACCCTTGAGCAAGACAGCGGATGGGCCTACGAAACGCTTGGCTTTTACGAACACCATCAGTATGCCGTCGCCGCCCGGAAAAATCAGCGGCTGGTGCTGACGGTGACGTGGCACCGCAGGCTGTTGCGCCGCTCGGCGGCCTCCTATGTCGAAGAGGCGCCGCGCTTTAACCTGCGGCTGGAGGTCAAATCGCCCGACGGGCAGGTACTGTTTTCCGAGTACGATCCGGACAACAACCTCCGCAAAGCCGCCCTGACTCTGCCGCAAGATGGCGTTTACCACATCGATATCCGCAACCGAGTCTTTCAGAAAGACCGCGACTACGCCCTGGCATTTGAATTGTTTTCTTAATGGTTT
>SKKI01000025.1 GCA_007121565.1 Phycisphaerae bacterium | reverse complement strand
TGAGCTGCCCGCCGGCGACAAGCCGATGCAGCGCAACGGCCAGCGCCACCGAATCGGCCCCGCCCGAGACGGCCATTACCAGACCGTCAATCGCCTCAAAGAGCCCATTGGCCTGACCCCACATAAACAGATTGTCCTCTAAGCCAGCAGCCACAGCACCACCATCGCTTTATCGGGAACAGTACGTTGTGCTTCCCTTATAGCGAGTGTGGATACGTGTTGCAATGAAATGAAACCTCTGGCAGGGCAAAAACCCCAAACGCACCCCGCCCATTTCTACTCCTGAGGGAGCTCGTTGCAATGCGGCTGCTCGGCGTTGGGGTCGGTGGGCGTCTGTCGACGGTAGCCGGGGCCGAGGGGCTCGCGCGGGCCGTGGGGGCCGGGGGAATGCTCCTGCCGCCGGCCGGGGCCCATTCGGCGGCCCGGTCCGCGATAGGTGGGGAAATAGTCTTCAAGACGGCTGACTTTGTCCTGCCATCTGTCCAATTGCTCGTCTGTCAGAACGTTGGCCAGATCGCTGTCGAGCTGTTCGAGTTGACTGACGATGTGCGGGCGGACCGAGGCGCGGATCGCGCGAAGTTCCCGGTGATGCCGCCGGAGAATGGGATCCAGTGCATTACGCTGCTCAGGGGTCAAATCCAGTTCGCCACTGAGCTGCCTGAGCATGCGCTCGGCAACAATCTCCGGCTCACGTCCCGGTCGGTCGGCGGTCTGGGACAGGTAGATAAACATCACGCTGGCCCCGATCGCGGCGCCGGCGGCCAGAATGACCGCGCCCAGCAGCACGCACTTGATCAGGCTGTGGATGGGGGTCGCAATGTGCGGGTGTTTGTCCGTCGTCATTGGGCCGCCCATGCCACCATGTTGATCAGTTCATTCACCGAATCGGCGTTGTGTTGCCATACCCACAGCGCCGCCAGGACGATGCCGGCCGCGACCGCTGTCGAAGCCATTGAGGCCCACACCAGGAACCGATCCGTCGCCGCTGCCCTCGAGCGACGGCCCCGGGCCAGTTGCGTCAAGACAGCGTCGGCGACATCAACGGCAGGGGCCGTGTCCTGCCGGGCCGCATTAACCAGATTGTGCAGTTTGAGTGTTTTCATAAGTCCAGCTCGATATGGTTCTCTGCCAGTATTTTTTTCAGTTTTGCCAGTGCCCGATGCGTCTGAACGCGAACGCGGGTTTGTGTCCAGCCAAGCCGGTAAGCGACCTGGGCAATATCACATTGCTCCAGGTATCGCAGCGTCAGAACAAGCCGATCGCGCGGGGGCAACTTTGCCAGCAGGCGATGGACCACCTCGGCGGTTTCGTTCACCTCGGCCGGCTGGCTTTCCGGGCCGGCCAAATGCTCCCACGCCTCATCAGGCAGCGCGACGGGGGTGTGTTTGCGTTGCTGATTCCAGTAGCGATAGCCGATGCGGGTGGCAATCCGCGCCAGCCAGTGAGCAAAGGGCGCCTTGGCGGCGTATCCGGCCAGCGAAAAATAGGCCTCCACGAAGACCTGCTGAACCAATTCCTCATGCTCGGTGCGATCGCGGGTAAACCGCCACAGCAGTTTGCCGACGGAGTCCTGATGGCGCTCAATCAACCGGCGATAGGCCTGACCATCCCCGTTGCAACTGTCGCGAATGTCCTCAAGATCGGCGCCGCAGATGGCTTTTTGGGGCTTATCATCCGGCCCGGCGAGGCTCATGAGCCTGACGACGGCTGCGGCAGTTGGCGATTGGGCCACCCACACCACATACCCCGAGACAAAATGAAACGGTTCAGCAAGCATCATATACAGTGTACGTCTCGGCCTGAAATAAAGCAACCACAAAAAGGTCCTCGGGCATCTTATTCAGTTGTTATTGAGCGTCTCTGTCGCGTCGGTAACGGGGCCGCGGCGGGTCAACAGGTTCCGCGTCATCCGGTTCGACACGTTCCGGACGATCCATCCCGCGCCGGCGAGGCGGCGTCTGTTCATCCTGCCGCCTTCTTTCGGTCCATCGGTCTTCGAATTGACGGCGATCGGCGGGGCGATGGTCGCGATCCCATCGGGGCCGCCGGTGCTCAGGCCCTTGCCATTGATTCCTGTATGGCCGTGCGTAAGGACACCTGTCGGGGGCCCAGCGCATCCTGTGATGCGGCCTGTCAGTCCAGTGCCGCCGGCCGTGCTGATGACGGGGACCTCTGGGGCCATACGCATACGGACCCGGCTGGTGGCGTCTGTCTGAGAAACGGCGCCGCATTTGATCTGTGTGCCGCCGATTATCGGCTCGCGGACGCGGCTGATCGGTTCTCGGCCTGCGCGCCTCGGCCGGCTGCTGAGACCGTCTCTGCGCTATGCGCTGACGCAGGTAGCGGCGAATCATCGCGCGCTCCTGCGGCGTAAACGGGCGCTCCAGCTCGCCTTGGCGGGCCTGCTGCTCAACAGCGCCGGCTGCTCGAGGCTGCCGCTCGAGGCGTTGGTCCCGGGCAAAGGTCAGCGGAACCAGAAACAGCGCTGCCAACACGCACAAATTTATCTTTTTTTGGGTGCTCATGTTTGTGCCCTTTCATGATTCAAGACACAAAAAGCGGCCCTGTCCATCTCATGGTATGAACAAAGCCGCTTTTGTCTGTATTTGTTGTCGTTATTGGGCTCGGCAATTGGGGCCGCTCTGGTCTTGAGGCCCGCGACGTTCTCCGCGCCCGGGTCCGCGACCGCTGCCGTCTTCGGGCCGCTCGCCGCGACGCTCACCACGCCCGGGGCCACGCCGTTGACCCCCCTCAATGCCCTGGCCTCTGCCTCTGCCGTCGCGCGGACCGACGCGTGAGCCGTCTGCCGGGCCCTGCTGGGGACCGCGGGGGTTGCCGTCACAGGCCGTCAAGGCGGTCTCGCTCGTCGCAGCCTCGACCGTACTGACCGGCACCAATGCAACACCAAGCAGCACAAGAATACCTGTAAGTATCATTAATTTTGTCTTCATTTCTGTGTCCTTTCAAGTTTTCGGTTTTCGTTTGCTTTCTTCATTTTCGGGCCCATTCACCCGGATAGTGGGCGCATCGGGTGATTTGTTACAAAAAATTATTACCTGCCGAAGCTTTATTGCCTGCTGCATTCCTTAAAGAGCATTGACGGCGGCGATGAAGGCTTGGGCGCGTTGGGTGTAGTTGGTGAACATATCGTAGCTGGCGCAGGCCGGGCTCATGAGGACGACATCGCCGGGATGGGCCAATGCGGCCGCGGCGGCCACGGCGGCGGGCATGGAATCGGCGTG
>SKKI01000142.1 GCA_007121565.1 Phycisphaerae bacterium | reverse complement strand
GTCATTTACGATGAGCATGCCCATCCCGGCGGTGCGTTGCGCTATGGCGCGATGGATCGGACGATCCTGCCTGTCGATATTGTGGATCGAGAAACAAAAAAAGTACTGCAACACAATATCACGTTCAAGCCGCAACAGCGGATCGGCAAAGACATCGCGTTTGACAGTTTGTGTGAGCAATACGATGCGGTGCTCGTGGCAACCGGCGATGCGGCCTTGTACGATGAGAACGATTTTGCGCTGGAGGCCAAAAACGATAAGATTTGTATCGATCGGGCACGCTACAGCACGTCGCGGACGGGTGTTTTTGCGGCGGGCGGGGCGACTGGCAGCCGACGCCTGGCCGTGCGAGCGGTTGGCGACGCAAAAGCGGCAGCACATTCTATTGCAGCGTTTCTGGCCGGCGAAACGATTGTCAAACAGAACCGTTTCAACAGCCGAATGGGCGCGCTGTCAGCAGAGGAACTGGATGTCATGCTCAACACTGCCGGCGCCGAGCCGCGGCAAGAACCCGAAAAGCCGCACGCCGGCTATGGCCGTTCCGTTGCTCGCACCGAAGCGCAGCGCTGCCTGCACTGCGACTGCCGCAAGGCGGATGATTGCCGATTGCGGGATTTGGCACAAACCTTCGGCGCCGACCAGCGCCTCTGGAAGGGACAGCGAAAGACGATGCGCCTGAGTACAGACGGCCATCGGCTCGTTTACGAACCCGGCAAATGTATTCAGTGCGGCCTGTGCGTGCAGACCGCCGGCAAGGCCGGCGAAACCACCGGGCTGGCGTTTAGCGGACGCGGGTTTGCGATGAGCATCGCCGTGCCGTTTGACAAATCGCTTGGCCAGGCGCTTGCATGCGCCGGGCCGGACTGTGTGAAAAATTGCCCGACCGCAGCGCTGTCGTGGCGTTAAATAAAAATGGTGGGCACGGCCCACCCTAACTTTGTAATGGAGACGATTGATGCGTTTAAAACATGCACTGGTGATGGCCTTTACACTGTCGATCTGTTTTAGTGGAGCTGCTGCCGGCGACTGGCCGAACTGGCGCGGGCCGAATCTTGACGGCATCAGCACGGAAACCAATTGGGATCCGTATGCGCTGAACGATGTCAAAATCGCATGGCAGGCTAAGATCGGCATCGGCTACTCCTCTGTCAGCGTGGCCGATGGCAAGGCCTATACGATGGGCAATGTCAATCGCGATACCGATGTCATCTACTGCTTTGATGCGGTTAGCGGCGAAGAATTGTGGCGGTATACGTATGACGAACCGCTGGATCCCAAATATTACGAAGGCGGCCCCAGCGCCACACCGACCGTTCACGACGGCAAGGTTTACACGCTCAGCAAAAGCGGCAAGGTCTTTTGTTTGGACGCGGCAACCGGCGAGGTGATCTGGCACCGCAAGCTGCCGCATCAGGAAGGGCTGGGGCGCGTGCTTCCGGCCAAACGCCCGACCTGGGGGTTTGCCTCTTCCGGACTGATTTTTGATGATATGATCATCTTCAACGTCGGTTCGGCCGGTGTAGCCCTGGATAAAAACGACGGCAGCATTATCTGGCACAGCGACCGCGGCGAGTCGGGCTATGCCACACCCGTGCCGTTTACCGCTGCGGACGGGTCCACACAGCTTGCCCTCTTCGGCAAAGACAGCCTGATGGCCATTGACCCCAATGACGGCCAGGTGCTCTGGAGCTATCCGTGGCAAACACGCTATGATGTCAATGCCGCCGATCCGATGATTGTCGGGGATGAAATTTTTATCACGTCCGGCTACAACCGCGGCGCGACGCTGTTGAAAATGAACGCGACACCGACGCCGATCTGGGAAAATCGCACTATGCGCAGCCAGATGAGCGGCCCGGTACTCATCGGCGACTACCTGTACGGCATTGACCAGAACCAAATGGCGTGTGTGCGATGGGACACCGGCGAGCAGCTTTGGACCGAGCGCAGCGTCGGCAACGGGACACTTTCGGCAGCCGGGGATAAGCTCATCGTCCTGAGTGAGCGCGGACGGCTGATGATCGTCGAAGCCTGCCCGAACGGGTTTAACGAGCTGTCCGGTGCCGATGTCCTTAGCGCCCGCTGCTGGTCGCCGCCCACTCTGTCCAACGGGTTGATCTATGCCCGCAATTCACGGGGCACACTGGTGGCCGTCGATGTGCGCGATGAACACATGCAGAGCCTCGTTGTAATGGGCGAACCCGACCAGCATGACTGGCCGCAATGGCGCGGCCCCCGCCGTGACGGCAAGAGCCGGGAAACCGGATTGCTTACAGATTGGCCGGAAGATGGCCCCGCAATGCTGTGGAGCGCCGAGGGATTGGGCGAAGGGTTTTCCACCGTGGCCATTGCCGATGAACGCATCTACACGACCGGCATGTTCGGCCGCCAGGGACGACTGATATGTCTGGATATGAACGGAAACGCCTTGTGGCAGGCCGACTACGGAGAAGAATGGCGGGGCTCCTACAGCGGCACGCGCAGCACGCCGACCGTCCACGACGGCAGTGTGTATGTGATCAGCGGCGTGGGGCAGGTTGCGGCCTTTGACGCCGCCACCGGCGAAAACCGCTGGCAGGTCGATGCACTGGAACAGCATAACGGCCGGCACGGCTCCTGGGGCGTGGCCGAATCGCCGCTGATTGTCAATAACAAGGTCATCTTCACCGTCGGCAGTCAGGACGCGATGCTGGTCGCGCTGGACACAGGCACCGGCCAGACCGTCTGGACGACACCGGGCAAAGGACGCACCGCGGCCTATTGTTCCCCGCTGGCAGTCGAGTGGGCCGGCAAGACGCTTATCATCGGCATGGTGGACGACTATATTTTCGTGGTGGACGCCGCAGACGGCGCGCTGCAGTGGTCGTATGCGGTAACCAACTATATGCGCAGAAATCGGAGTATCCATCCCAACACCCCTGTGTTTAAGGACGGCCGATTTTTTGTCTCGAGCGGCTACAATATGGGCGGCATTCAGTTTGAAATCTCCGAGGACGGCCAAACCATCACCGAAACCTGGCGCACCGATGTGATGGATACCCATCACGGCGGCTTCATTCTGCATGACGGCTACCTGTACGGCACCAGTTGGGACGGCAATAACAACGGTAACTGGGTGTGCCTGGACTGGATGACCGGCGAGGTTCACTATGATACCCACTGGCACATGAAGGGAAGTATGACCTTTGCCGACGGGATGCTGTACTGCTATGAAGAACGCGACGGCCACCTGGGATTGGTTCGAGCGACGCC
>SKKI01000170.1 GCA_007121565.1 Phycisphaerae bacterium | reverse complement strand
AGCAGGGATTTCGTGCGGTCGAAACCGCCGAGGACCCGGAGGATTTGTTTCTGCACGTCGTGCTGGATCGCAAACGCGGTTATTGCCTGAGCCTGTCGATCCTGTACCTGGCCATTGGGGAGCGGCTGGGGCTGCCGCTGTACGGCGTGGTCGTGCCGGGGCATTTTTTCGTGCGGTATGACGACGGACGCACCCGGCTGAATATCGAAACGACCTCCAACGGCGCAATTGTTGACGATCAGTATTATCGGGACAATTTCACGCCGCCGGATCGCCCGCAATCGCTCTATATGCAAAACCTGACCCGACGCCAGACGCTGGGCTGCTTTTATAACAACCTGGGCAACAGCTATAACCAGGTGGGAATGACCGATGAGGCGTTCTCCGCGCTGCGGCGGGCCGTGGAGCTGGCCCCGCAATTGGGCGAGGCGCATACCAATCTGGGCAATATGTACCTGCGCCGCCAGATGTATCGCCAGGCCATTGCCTCATACGAACAGGCCCTGTCGCTGCTGGAGCGGGATGCGATAACCCTCAACAACATAGCCATCGCCCGTCTTCGTGTGAAGCAATACGCCAGAGCCGAGACCGCACTGAAGGCCGCATTGCAGCTTGATCCGGAATACATCGAGGCCTATCACAACCTGGCGCTGGTCTATCAGGCACAGGACTTGATCGACACAGCCATCGCCCAGGTCCACCGCGCGATTGCCCTCCAGCCCGAACGGGCCGACCATTATCTTCTGCTGGGGCAAATCACCCGGCAGGCCAATCGTCTTGACGATGCCCGGCAACATCTTGATACGGCGCTGACGTTTGATCCCGGCCTGTTTGAGGCACGTATCGCACTGGGAGCCATACATCTTGATTTGGGCCGGCCGTCTTCGGCCATCACGCAATTTCACGCCGCGCTGGACGGAGCGCCGAATTCGGTGCAGGCATATTTTGGCCTGGCACAGGCCTATAACGCGCTGGGACAAATCGACTCGGAAATCTGGGCGTATGAAGAGGCGCTCAGGATTGACCCGCATATGAGCGCAGCGCTTCAGAATCTGGGCAACGCGATGATGACCATTGACCGGTTCGACCGGGCGGCGGCTTACTATCGACAGGCCGTCGCGCTCGAGCCGACCAATGCCGGGCTGTATTACAATCTCGGCGTCGCGCTGTCGCGGCAGAATATGCTTGAGGACGCAATCGAGGCATTTGTCCAGGCCGTGGAACTGGACCCGGCCGGCGGGGCCGCCTACAACGGGCTGGCCATTGCCTACTACCATCTTGACGAATACGAGCTGTCTTACCACTATGCGCAACAGGCACAACGGCTCGGCGCCGAGGTGCAGGAAATTCTGCTACAAAAACCCCGATAAACTGGAAAAGGAGAAAACAATGAAACTCACAGCAAAATGGATCAGCAGCCTTTTGGTTGGCATCGTTGCCCTTATCACCCTGATTGTCGTGCTGTTCAGTCTCTTCGGCAATCGCGCCGTCAAAGCCGGTGTCGAAAGGGGCGCCAGCAATGCCCTGCAGGTAGGCGTCAGGCTTGACAGCGCGACCCTGTCAGTGCTCGCAGGCAGGATGCAGTTGGCCAATCTGGTCGTCGATAACCCCGATGGATACGAGCATCCGACGCTGCTGACGCTCGAGAACGCCGACATGACGGTGCGTTTGGGCAGTCTGCTGAGCGACACAGTGGAGATGAAAAAAATCAAACTCGACAATGTCAGCCTGACCCTTGAGCAGAAAGGACTGACCAGCAACCTGCAGGAAGTGCTTGACAATCTGCCCAAGGCCGACGAGCAGCCCGATGAGCCGTCGCGCAATGTGCGCGTCGACGAACTGCACATCGACGGTATCGAGGTCAATGCCAAACTATTGCCGATTCCCGGACAGGCCGATACGGTCACTTTTCGTCTGTCGCCGATAACACTGAAGGACATCGGAACCGATGAGGATGTTGACGTGGCCCAGTTGACCGGCGTAATTCTGGTCGCGATCGCCGGCGGCGTGATCGAACAGGGCAAAGATGTCCTGCCGACCGACATGCTCAACAATTTAAGCCAGGACATGCTGGAGGCCGGCCGAACCATTCTTGAAGGCACACTGGATATCGGCACAGGCGTTCTGGACGAGGTCGGCGACACGATTCGAGGCATCTTCCAGCGCAACAACAACTAAACGAGAAGCTGTGCTTAAAGATCGGTTCAAGAATGAGCTTAAGTGCTCCCTGAACCACACGGTTACGAAGGGTCGGAATCGAAAGTATCTGAACTTTGTTTTCATCCTTCGGTATCGCTTTCTTCCGCACCCGCATAGGTCGGTACGTTCTCTGACCCAGTTCGTCCTGAATCTGCTGCAAGAAGGATTCCACACCGTCTGACTCCACCTGCTCAAATGTTACCCCGTCAATTCCCGGTGCACCATTGTTCTTACGAGCTAAGCAGTAGGCTTCTCGGAGTGTTTCCATCTTGTAAACATGAACGTACAATCCCCAGAAACGCCAAGACGGTTCAGCTTTCGCCTTGACATATATCCTCCGCCTCAGGTCCTGCAAACTACTGGCCGGTTTTATCATGCCGTCCTTGCCTTCCTTTCTTGTTGGAGGAGTTACAAATAGCAGGGTCTCTTCGCTCGGCGGAAATTACTCCGCTTCATCGCTAACACAGACCCATCCTTCACCCTCTCATCAATGGCCGATTTCCCGGTCATTCGGTTATACGGCTCATCTGCTCCGTTGATTTCTCAACGGGATGAGGAGGGCTTCCCCAGTTGCTGTCGCGTCCTTGTTACCGTGCTGTTGCTACCACCCCGCCAGAGCGGCTTATCGCTTTTAGTCAGTGTAGCGATATCCATGCTGCCTTCGCCTGACGACAGAGGGCTCGGCCTCTGGGGCTGATACTTTCGGGGCCACCTATGCATTCACTTGCGTTACGGCCCGGTAACTCGCTCACCATCCAACAGATGGCTTTGTCGATGGGCTTCAGGTCATTCGGTTTCCCTCATGCCTGCCATCCATGCTACAGGACTCTGACTTTTATCCTGATGGGACTAACTCCCATTGAACGCGCCAGCCTTTGCTGGTCGCACTATCGTCCGTATGGATGACCGGCGACTGGCGGATCAGTTCGTGCATCCGATGTAGCTGTCCATTTTAATTATGCATAGAACGGATGGCTTTTAGGTTGGTGGAGCGTTGGCGTTTTGCAAGCCGGTCAGTTCCAACTCAAAAATCGAACAGCCCTGCTCACGCCATCGT
>SKKI01000201.1 GCA_007121565.1 Phycisphaerae bacterium | reverse complement strand
CTGCACTGGCAGATCGCCGCCTCGCGCAGATCGGCCGGCAGGGCGATCTCATCGCCTTCAGGCGTGGCCCCGGCGGCGCAGTAGCCGCCGCGATAGACCACCTGCACCGCGTCAATCCGGCCCGGCCAGACGGTAAACTGCCGCAGCAGCACGCCGATGCGGCCGGTGCGCAGCAGACGCCACTGCTGCCCGGCGGTCAGCGGCTCCAGCGTGTCAAACGCCGCGCCGTAAGATTCCTTGACACTGGCAATCGAGACCACCGGATACCGCTCCAGCTGGATCATCTGCGTGCCGCCGGTGTACGTCTCGGTCACCTCGGCCGCCGGCACGATCAGCCCGCGTCCGCAGAACCGCTCGGCCCGGGCGGTAAAGCCCAGCACAATCCGCTCGATCGTTTCGTCGTGTCGCGTGTCCTCGGCGGCGATGCCCAGCCGCTGCTTAATGTCGTTGACTGTACACAGCATTTTGAATTCTTAATGTTTAATTTTTAATTTCCATCACGCTGAGCAGGTCGATCTCTTTGTAGTGCCGGCAGATCACCGCCGGGTCGGCCAGGATCGGAATCTCGGCATCGGCGCACCGCCGGCAGAAAAACAGGTCCTCGCCCAACTGATAGCCGTCGGCGCGGTGCTCCCACCGAAACCACGGCCAGCCCAACCGCTCGAAGACCTCCCGCCGGATCAGCAGACACCCGGCCCCGCAGCCGGCCACAGTGATCGGCTCGGGCGGCAGATCGCCGGCGTTGAGCATCGGCCAGCGTCCGTCATCGCGGCGCTGCCGGCAGACGGCCCATCGCAGATGGCCGTAGTTGATCGGGTAAAACCCCGTCGCCACCGGCGCATCGTGGGCGGCCAGCCGGCCGATCGCGTCCAGCGGCGGCTCGACGTCGCTGTCCAGAAAGAACAGGTGCGTAAAGTCGCCGCCCAGCATCATCTGCACCGCCTGGTTGCGGGCGTAATCGTGCGGCCGTCCGCGTGCGATCGCAAAAGCGACGTTCGGCCGGCGGGCCATCACCGCCGCAGCGGCGGCGGTCTGCTCGTGGATGCCGCCGGCGGTCGGGATGACCATCAGAATTTTGTGATCGGGATTCATGTTTTAAAATTCAAATTTCAAATTTCAGATTTCAAATAATCAAACCGCAGATTTCGCGGATCGACACGAATTTATAAAGTTTATTGCACCATGGACAGAGTGGTAAAAAACCGGCTTGCCGAGCTGGCCGGCAATCTGTATTTCCGCAGCGACCCCTATCGACTCACGCCAGCCGGGCAACTTCAAAACATGCAGTCGGTCGCACCACTCCAAAAAGGTCCGATCGTAAGACTCCCAAAACTCCCAGCCCTTCGGCAGGTCGCCCGCCTCGGCAATCGGGTGTGTGTGGCTGATCGGCGAGAAGACCAAAAACCCGCCGGCCATGAACTGCGCCGCCACGTAATTGACCGCTTTGAACCGCCGTTCGCGGATGACCAGGGTTGGGTGCGAATACGGACACGCTAAATATATTTTCGTTTGCTGCGGAGTCTTCATTTTTCGGATTTCGGATTTCGGATTTCGGATTTCGGATTTCGGATTTAAAATGCGGATGCGTTCCCGACCGCCCGCAGGCGGCCGGAAACGCTCGCCCGTTACGCCTCGACCAGCTCGGCCAGTCCCGCAGCGGCCGCGCCGTCCGGGAAGTTCTCACTGGGAAAACCGATCGCGATAATCGCCATCTCCACGCCGGTCATACCGTCCCCGGCCGTCGGCGCCGACGGCTGCAGGTAGCGTTTGTGGCTCTTGGTCAGATCCACAAAAATCCCTCGCAGCGTCTCGTCCTGGTCGTTGGCGCTCGCCGCGCTCAGCGCCGCGCCGGTGATGTCGGTGTACGTCCCGTCGGTCGTATCGCACTCGACGATCTTCGGCGCCGTCGTGTCGTTGCCGCTGCCGGCGGCGGCGTCCATATCACCGGTGGCGAACAGAAACGCCACACCGGCCAGCCTCTGCGTGTCGATAAAGCCCACGTCAAAGGCCTCGTTGTCCTTCAACTGCGGCGGCGTGATGATCTTGTACTGGCACCGCTTTAACACACTTCGTAAATCCATGGTTGAATCTCCGTATTTAATTTTTAATTCTTAATTCTTAATTCTTAATTTTCACTGCTTACCGCTGTTATCCCGACCCGGTCCGCAGTCCGAGAATCGGCCCCGGGCGATCGGTGTTGCCGACATCGTGCACGTTGACACTGATGCGGCGCCGCGCCCGCACGGCGACCAGTCCCTGGTCGAAGTACCGCTCGGTCGACTGGGCGATCTCCAGGGCCCCGCGTCGGCCCATCTGCGCCCCGGCGTCCAGATCGCCGAAGATCACCGCGATCATGTCGTTGGCCGTGGCCTTGGGCATGACCTGGGTAAACTCCACCGGATAGCTCAGGGCCTGCTTTTGCCGGTACCCGGCGCCCAGGATCGCCTCCTGGGCATGGGCCCCGCCCATTGCCAGGGCCAGCTTGACAAACACCGTCCAGTACACATACCGGTGCATGAACCACTTGGCCCCGTCATCGGCGTAGTCCGGCAGCATCCCGACGACCTTTTCAAAATCGCCCAGCGTCAGGCCGCTAAAGCCCGAGCCGGTGCCGAGGATGATGCTCTTGATGTTGTTCACGTCCGAATCGACGGCCAGCAGCTTGCCGACGATGCCGGTCATCCCGAAGAAGTCGCTGGTCCCGTCGCCCAGAAAGCCGATCCGGTCGATCGCCTTGCCGTAGCAGCGGAAGATGATCCGGCCGAGCATCTCGCCCAGCTCCAGCGCGCTGTCCTCGTCCAGTTCCAGCGAGTAGGCCATCAGCTTGCACAGGGTGCGCAGCTGGTGGCTGATCATCCCGATATCCGGATCGGACTTGGTGATCGTCTTGCCCTCGCCGGGCACATAGATGCCGCCCATGTCGTCGCTTTCGCCGTTGTCCACCGGCTGCAGGCCGCCGGAGGAGCCCAGCGGCACCACCTGGGCGTTGCGTTCGAAGACGCCGTGCTGTTCGAAGTTGCTGATCATCGTCGGGATAAAGTCCGGGCTGACCAGGGCCGAGCCGCCCGTCTGGGACGAGCCGGTCATGTCCTTGACGCCCTTTTCGTTGAGCTAGGTCAGCGTCTTGTCGCCGCCGACTTCGTCCAGGGCCTCCAGTGCGGCCTTGTGCTTGGCCGACAGCGAGCCGATCCCGGCCGTACAGGCCGCCATGATCGTCAGGCCGAACAACTTGGCCTCCACGGGGCTGCCAAACAGCCCGCG
>SKKI01000282.1 GCA_007121565.1 Phycisphaerae bacterium | reverse complement strand
CATCAAGCTAAGAATTTGCATCATTAACTCCTTGTATCAGGTATTTCGAAGAACGGATCGAAGCAGGGTATAGGGTTCGAGTCGATACGGCAGTCGCAAAAGCTGTTCGTTTTGGGCGACATCGAGCCATTGGCCGTCGATCGCCTCCAGCGGATCGGGCAGTGTCAGCGTTGAGAGCGCACCGTCCGGCCGCAGTACTTCGAGCGTTTGCCCGGCACATATCCTGTTGCGAACGCGAATCAGACAGCTCTCCTCTTCGCAGGACTGGACATTAGCGACAAACAGGCTGTCGCCTTCGGAGCTGCTGCTGTGCCTTTGGTAGTCGTCCGGGCCGATGGAGCCTTTGATAAAGCCGGCGCTGTAGCCGCGATTGGGCACGCGATTAAGCAGCATCCAAGCCGTCTCGGCGGAAATCGGTTTGCCGTCCAGGATCTGGCGATACAGGCTCACCACGGAGGCAATGTAGTGGATTGACTTCATCCGGCCTTCGATCTTCAGCGACGCCGCCCCCATCGCCGCCAGGGCGGGGATGTACGCAAACAGCGCAAGCTCTTTGCTGTTAAACAGATACAGCCCGCGGGCATCCTCGGCCACCGGCATATATTCACCGGGGCGTTTTTCCTCGACCAGCGCGTATTTCCAGCGGCAGGGGTGCTTGCACTGGCCGCGATTGGCCCCGCTGGCGGCCAGGTAGTCGCTGATCGCACAGCGGCCCGAGTATGAAAAGCACACCGCCCCGTGGACAAAGACCTCGGTCTGGACCCGGCCGCGGGTGCGGTCGCAGATGTCCCTGATCTGATCAAGGGACAACTCCCGCGCCAGGTTGACCCGCGCCGCGCCCAGTCGGGCGTATGCAAGGGCGGTCTGGGCGTTGGTGGTGTTGGCCTGCGTGCTGATGTGCAGGGCGGCGTTGAGCTTTTGCTCGCGCAAGGCCGCCAGCAGACCCAGATCCGCGACGATAAAGGCATCGGCGCCCATCGTCTCCAGCGTTCTGGCCAGCGATACCAGCCGGTCGATCTCATCGGTAAACGGGTAGATATTCAGCGTGACATAGCCCTTTTTGCCGCGTGCGTGCAGATAGCGCAGGGCCTGATCGGCCTGGTCGAGCGTCAGGTTGCCCGCAAAGCTGCGCAGCGACCCGAATTCAAGACCAAAATACACCGCATCGGCCCCGTAGGCGACGGCCCACTTGAGCTTTTCAAGCGTCCCGGCCGGGGCGAGCAGTTCAACAGAATTTGGCGGTTGTGTGCTCAACATATTTTTCGCATAGCGGTCTTTGCGTTAAAGTATCACGGGCTTGATAGCCCGTGAACACGGCCAAGATGGCCGTGCTACAAATACAACTTCCTTTGCGATGAGCTTATCAAAGCACACATAAGTATGTGATAAACGTGAATTTAACAAGAGTTTCACGAAAAAATCGCCGATAATTTCAGTGGACCGGCCAAAAAGATCGACAGCCGGCCATTATTTAACGTATAATTTACATATGCATGATGAGATTAACGACATCCAGTCAGAAGTAGATGGGCTAAATCGGCTTCTTGGTGAATCACTTAGTGCGGCCTCATGGACGCCCGCCGACCCCAAATCGCGTCTGCGCCAGCGGCTGGGGATACTGATTCTCAAGATGCTGGACGGTGTCCTGGAGCGGCGCTATATGCTGCGACTGGAAAAATGGCTCTTGGTCGACGTTGACGCGCGGCGTTATTACGTTGAGTTTATGCACCTGGAAGCGCTGCTGCATATGCACTATCATCCTGAACGATTCAAGCTGTCCTGCCTTAACGGATCGTCGAAGTGACCCGCCGAGAGCTTGGAGTTCTGCCTATGGCACGGATGCACCTGTCTAGGCTATTTCAACGTATTGACCCCTTTTGCCCATCCTTCTGTTTCTATGGCAGCGACTGACCACAAACCGGTGATCGTCATCGGGCTGGGCAATCCGCTGATGGCCGATGAGGGAATCGGCTCGACCTTGGTCGGGCGCCTGGAGCAGATGGCCCGCGAGGGTCGGCTGCCGACAGAGCATGTCGAGTATATGGACGGCGGCTGCGGGGGGATGTATCTGCTGCATTCGATCGCCGGACGGCGAAAGGTGATCCTGATTGACTGCGCCAAAATGGGCTTGCCGCCGGGTACGCTGCGGCGGTTTACGCCGGCCGATGTGGCCACCGTCAAGCAGATGACGCATTTGTCGCTGCACGAGGTCGATATTCTGCGCGTCATCGAACTGGCCGAGATGATCGATCAGCGGCCCGACGAAATCGTCATCTTCGGCATCGAACCGGAAAAAATCGAACCGGACATGAACCTCACCGACACCCTGGAGCCGCGCATCGGGGAATATCTGAAATTGATCGCCAAAGAGGTCGGTATGTGAAAGGTGTTCGGGATATTCAGAGTGAAAAGTTTATTAAAAACCCCCTAAAGTTTCCTCTGCCTCATTCGTCAGCATACCAGACTATATTCCAGCTCAATTTCTTCAATATACTCGCTGATCTTGTCATCATTCAATTGCGAAAAATTGTCTCCCACAGGAATTCGCACAAAAAAGGCGTGCCGATACCCTAATTCCTCTTTATATAAGCGGAGTTTTTCCTTGTCACCTCTGTCATTCTGAGTCGTTGATTTCTTCGCCTCAATAACAACAAAATTGTCATTCGTTCCTCGACGATGAATAGTGATATCCGGGAAAACCGTAGAGCTGTCGATATCGTCCGGCTCTATGTGATTTGGCTCATTGTTCCTTTTAATGTTTGTTTTCAATATGTGTAGCGCCTTTTTATCCACGCCTTCGCGGTTGTATTCACAATCAACATGATAATTCGGAAACAACGCTTCCAGATAGATTGCAAGCCGATGTGTCAAACTGCGCTCATTGATGTCAACTTCAAGCAAATAGAAATCCTCCTTGATTAACCGCACCAATGCCGCTCGAATTTTGTCTCTCACATCTGTCACCATTTTCAGTCTCCTGCAGGGTGGCATACCTTAACCCTGATTAAAATGCCGATTCTGATCAACCGCCAAGATTGCGCCGCACCACTGCCGCCGCTTCCAGGTTCTGGCTGATGCCGCTGTCGGGATCGGTGACGGTCAGGACAATGCGCACGTTTCGCACCTTATCGGTGCCGTCGTGAACATCACGATCAAAAGAGATTGAAGTAATATTTTGACACAACTTATACTTTGAACCTCCTTCTCCGAAAAGATAAAGGGTGTTCTTTTCTAATCCATTCTCGCTGTCATTCACTGGGCT
>SKKI01000079.1 GCA_007121565.1 Phycisphaerae bacterium | reverse complement strand
TCGTCGATAAACAGCAGCGTGCGCTGTTTTTGGGTAATGAGCCGGTCTTTGGCCGCGGCGGCAATCTCGCGCACATCTTTGACCGAGGCCGCAGGGGCGCTGAGATAGTGAAACCGGGCCTGCAGAGAATTGGCGACAATCCGGGCCAGTGTCGTCTTGCCCACACCCGGCGGGCCGTAAAAGATCAGGCTGGTCATCTGCCCGGCCTCAAGCATCCGCCGCAGCAGCTTGCCCGGCCCGGCAAAATGTTCCTGACCGACAAACTCCTCAAGCCGCTCCGGACGCATCCGCACCGCCAGCGGGGCAAATGCGCCCAGCGCTGCACGCTCGGACTGCGAAAACAATGAATGCTCTGACTGTTTGGCCATAGTACGCCATTATAGCCGCCCCGCCGATGCTATACAACCCCGACCGTTGACCTACCAGGTCTGGGTTACGGTGAATGTCAGCGTCTCGGTGCTGTCGGCGGGGACATCGACCTTGAAGCGGCAGGTAAAGGCGTCCAGCTTTTCATACGGCAGCGAGCTTCTGTCAATCGTCCAGTTGACGTGTTGCGGCATGACCTCATCGACATAGACCGTCTCGGGCACCTCTTTGCGATTGCGAATCTCGACGCTGCGGGTGAAGGTCACAAACCGATCGCCCCGCTGCTGGTCGGTGATTTTCTGCTCGGGCACCACGTCGAACGCATCGCCGATGTACAGCGACAGCCGTTCGCGGCGGGCGGTATGGTCGATGGCATCCTCGCCGACAAACTCCAGCGTCCCGTCGGCCGGATCGGCCTTAAAGACGCGCACACGGCCTTTGGGCAGCGGAATGCCCAGACCGTGCTGGTCCTCGTTGTCAAATTCCAGCGTGACCCGCACCTTGTCGCGATCCCGCACCAGCCACTGGTTGATTGAGGTCGCAAACACCAGCTTCTTTTCGACCGGCACACCTCGGGCCGGCTCGATCAGCTCAATCTGCTTGATCTGACGGTTCTGAATCGTCGATTTGCGGCCCAGCGTGTAGAGGTGATACTCCATAAAGGGCTTGTCCTCAAAACCGGCCGCTTCGGCGGCCATTACCATATCACGGCGCACCCGCGGCTGGGGCCGCTGGGGTGTGATACGCCGCACATCGCCGGCAATCAGCTTGATGGTCGCATCCTGATAGGCCGCCCCGCTCTGGTTGTTGATGGTCACCCAGCCGGAAAAATCCAGCGCATCTTCGGCGTCATTGAGCACCGCCGAATAGTCGGCCTTCCAGCCGATGCCCTCGGTGGTGTAGGTCACCTGGCAAAGCTGCTCGCCTGCCTGGACGGCGTGAGCCAGCCAGATAAGTGTCGGGCGTGTCAGCAGGTCCTCGGGCTTTTCGTCCAACTGGATGCGCTCCACGCTGTTGCGGCTGACGATGTGCAACTGGCCGGTCTGGGTGTCCTGGACGATCAGATCGCCGCCGATGGCCGCGGTCAGGGTGCCCTTGAGCAGGCTGGACCCGCTGGCGCCGCTGCCCTTGACCATCAGGCTGACCGGCAGGTCGATGTACCGCTTGAGCAGGCTGTCGGTGTTGACCAGGTCATACTCAAAATTCTGCTCAAGAATCGAGACCGCGTTCGGGTCGGAAACACACATGAAATTGACGCTGGTCGGGTCGATCCGCTCGGCCACATCGGTAAACTGCTTGCGGTTGAGCCCTTCTTCAAAGGTCATCTGCCGCTGCTCCTTGACCACCCCGAAATCGTCGTTGTAGATGGTGATGGCCACCTCCCGGCCTTGATCGGGTTGCCCTGCGGCGCCGGTGATCATCATAACCACACCAGCAAAAACGGATAGAATTTGACTTGTTTTCATAGCACATACTCCTGAACTGAAATTGTATTGGGCATGAGGCAGAACGTTTCGGCCTCTGATAATACTATTGTATCGGAAAATGATCGATCCAGCGTAAACGTTGTGTAAAAACAATTTTGATTTAGCAGGTGTTTTATCTGGCAGCGCGGGCCAGCACATAGTCAACCAGCCCTAAAAGGGCAGTCTTTGCGGAGGTATCCGGCAGCGGCGACAAACTCTGGCGGGCACTGCGGGCAAAGGCCTCCGCCCGGCCAAGCGTGTAGTCAACGGCCTCGCTTTGACCGATGACACCGCGCAGGGCCTGGCAATCCGACCGCTCGACGAATCGGTCAAATTCGGCCTGGCGCCGGCTTCGGTCGCCTTCTCGCAGCCAGGCGATCACCGGCAGAGTGAGCTTTTCGTTGAGCAAATCCGTGCCGAGGGTCTTGCCTTCTCGATCCGAACAGCCGAGAATGTCCAGCAGGTCGTCGGTCATCTGGAACGCCATCCCCAGCGCAACGCCGTATCGCCGCAGATGCTCGCAGAGGTCCGGCTCAGCCTGGGACGCCAGTGCGCCCAGGCAGCAGCAGGCGCCGAACAGCGAGGCGGTCTTGCCCTCAATGATGGCCAGGTAGTCCGACTCGGTAAGTGTAGGATCGCCTTTGCGCAGGTTCTGCTGCATCTCGCCGGTGCAGATCGCCTCGGCGGTCTGGCACAGGACCTCGGCCGCTTGCGACACATCCAGCGTCGCGGCCATCCCAAACGCCTTGCTCAGCACAAAATCGCCCAGCAGCACCGCCTGGGTGTTGCCCCAGAGCACATTGGCGCTGGCCGTGCCGCGGCGGGTGTGGGCCTGGTCGATCACATCATCATGCAGCAGTGAGGCCAGATGAATCATCTCGACTACAGCCCCCAGCGTGATGTGCTCATTGCGCGTCGAGCCGAGAGATTGACCGCTGAGCAGCGTCAGGGCAGGCCGCAGCATCTTGCCGCCGCCCATATCAAGCCGAGCCAGATGATCGCCCGCCGGCCAGGGCGCAGCGCCGAGCGTCTCGGCGATTTGCGCGCGGATGGCCTCAAGCTCATCGGCGACGGGCCGCAGCAGGGTGGATAACTCGGCAAAATGGCGGTCGGTTGCTCTCACTGGCACTCAATTCAGGAATGGACTGCCTTGAAAAACATGCTTCGCAGCCGTTTGGTGATAGCGCCGGGCTTTCCGCTGCCGATGGTTCGCCCGTCCAGCTCGACCACGCCAATGACCTCCGCGGCGGTGCCGGTCAGAAACAGCTCATCGGCGCTGTACAGATCAAACCGGGTCAAATCCCGCTCGATCACCTCAAAACCGGCCTCTTTGGCCAGACCGATGACCACTTTACGGGTAATCCCATCCAGCGAGCCGGCCTGAATCGGCGGCGTATAAATCACATCATGTTTGATGATGAACACGTTGTCTCCGG
>SKKI01000302.1 GCA_007121565.1 Phycisphaerae bacterium | reverse complement strand
TACCGCATGCTGGTTTATGACGGTCGGATAGGCCCTGACGTCGCAGAGATATTATGGAAAAACTTTACGCAACCGCCAACTCTGATAATGAAATGAAAGTGAGGTGATCAATGAGAATACGAGTACGAAAGACAGCGGCCGCCATTTTAATGGTCCTCTTTTTGCTGCCGTTGTTGAAAGCCGAAAGCAACGACGGGCACCGTGTTCGGCTGCAGTACGACAAAGACGCGCACACCGTCAGCGTTCAGATTGACGGCCAGGAGGCGCTCGTCTATCAATACGGCCCAACGGACGGCCTGGCCCATTATTATCCGGTGCGCAGTCCTTACGGCCAGTCGATGACGGTCCAGTATCCGCAGGTCTTTCCGCACCATCGGTCGTTCTGGTTTGCCGACAACGTCGGACTGGAAGGCAAGCCCGCGATCCATTTTTACAACGCCTGGCTGCTCCGGGAAAAGGACGATGATGACGAGAATGACTTTCCGCATCGCATCCGAAATACCCAGTTTCTGGCCGAAACCCGCCACGGCGATACCCTGACATGGACCAAGAAGCTGCTCTGGGAAATGAACTTTGAGATACCGGTGCTTGATGAATACCGCACGGTGCGGATTGTCCCGCTCGGCCGGGGGGAGTATTTCCTGGATATGACCTTTGTGGTGACCGCTTCATACGGCAACGTCGTCTTTGACAGCGACTGGAGCCATTATGCCTGGCCGTATGTTCGCATGAACAAAGACTTCAATGTCGAGGACGGCGGCGGCCGTATCGTCAATTCCGAAGGCGGCATCAATCAGGCGCAAACGGACCGACAGGAAGCGGTCTGGGTGGATTATTCCTGTGATGTGGACGGCAAAACATCCGGGCTGAGCATTTTCAGTCACCCGGACAACCGGCAGCCTCACAAATGGCTGACCCGTAATTATGGTACGTTTGGCCCCCGACGAACCGACGATAAATGGGGTACGCCTTTCACGCTGGATAAAAACGAGTCCCTTGTGCGTCGTGTCGGCATTCTGGTGCATCGCGGCGATGTTCAGTCCGGCCAGGTGCAACAGCGCTATGCGGCCTATGTACAGGGTCAATTGTAATAAGGTCTGTTCTGTAAACGTTACTTTATAGGAGTTATTATGAAACGTAGAGAATTTTTAAAAGGGTCTGTTGTGGCAACGACGGGTTTGTTTGGATTTCCAACGGTCGTTTCATCGGCTGCTGTAGCCAGGTCCTCGCCGAATGACAAGATTAACATTGCACAGATCGGTTACGGTCGATATGGGCAGACTGATGTTCGCGAAACAATCCGCAATACGGATATGTGCCGTTTTGTAGCCATTGCGGATGTTGACATCAATCGCGCCAATATCGGCAAACGATGGATCGAAAACTACTACAAGCAGCGAACAGGCAACTCCAATTACATCGATATCAATGTCTATCAGGATTATCGTGAGATGATTCGCAATGAAGACATCGATGCCGTCGTGATTTCAACGCCGGATCACTGGCACGCGCGTCCGGCGATTGAGGCGGCCATGCTCGGCAAGGATATTTTCATCCAAAAACCTGCGGCTGTCACATTTGAACACAGCCGGGCAATGAGCGATGTGATTCACCGCATGGGGCGTATTTTTCAGATCGGCACCCAGCAGCGCGCCTCGGATCCCTGGCCGCAGTTCAAGTGGGTCTGTGAGTTGGTACGAAACGGCGCCATCGGCAAACTCAAGCATGTCGAGGTGGGCTTGCCGACCGATCCGGCCGGTGAAGATTGGCCGCAAGAGCCGGTGCCTGAAAATCTTGATTATGATATGTGGCTCGGCTATACACCGGTGAAGCCTTACACCGAGCGGCGCGTTCATCCGCAGGATGGCTTTTCAAGACCCGGGTGGCTGCGCATCGAAGAGTACTGCGCCGGTATGATTACCGGGTGGGGATCGCACCATATCGATATTGCCCATTGGGGCATGGGCACCGAATACACCGGCCCGATCGAGCTTGAAGGGACGGCCGAATTTCCGAAATCAGGCCTGTGGACCGTGCACGGCCCGTACGATGTGCGCAGCACATACGCCAACGGCGTGACCCTGCATGTTTCAAACAAGCACCCCAACGGCATTCGTTTCGAAGGCGAGGACGGCTGGATCTTTGTCTCGCGCGGCCAGGCACGGGCGACACAAGACGACCCCATCACGGACGCCGAGGATGACAGGACGCTGCGTGTCAGCGACCCGAAGATACTGCAGACAACGATCGGCCCCAATGACACGCATCTTTATGAGAGCCCGGAAATCCATAAGGACTGGCTCCAGAGTGTCCGTAGCCGGCGTCCGGGCGCGACCAATGTTGAACTGGCTCACCGCTCGACCAGTGCCTGCATTCTCAACCAGATTGCGATGCACCTGCCGCGAAAGCTGCGCTGGGACCCCGTTCGCGAACGCTTTATCGATGATGACGAGGCCAACGCGATGCTCTCTCGACCGGAGCGTATGCCCTACGGCATCGCGCACATCGATATCTAAAGGCGGTACGGCTCGTTACCGCTTGAGATGTAACGCTCGCAGAGATGGTTCTGTCTCTGCGAGCGTTTTTGTTGGTATTCTGCTTGCAATTCGGACAGACAGCCGGTAGAATCCGGGCCTGTGCAGACGGCGGACCGATCCAGGCCTGTCGGAACGCGCCGGAGAGGTGGCAGAGCGGCTGATTGCGCTGGTTTCGAAAACCAGTGTACACTTCGGTGTACCGCGGGTTCGAATCCCGCCCTCTCCGTTATTTTTAACCAAAAAATGCTGCTTTTACGCAAATAAAAAGGTTTTTGTGAGGGCAGGACCATGAGGCTATACAAGCTGAAGGTCAAAGGGCTCGAAGTTTCTCCGAAATGGCACCCCTGCGAAATGAATGAAGCGAACGTGAAAATCAGGCCAAAACCGAAAGGACGATGACAATGGAACGATTGAATCGACGTGAAATCCTGGGCTTGTCCGCCGTCGGCGCTGCGGCAGCATGTACCCCATTTATTCAAGGCTGCGCATCCAACGGGAAAGGACGGACAATGAGTAATTCGACACCAGCCTATCAGCGGTACACAAACAGTGATTTTTATAAAGCCGACGGTACGTTTGACGATGCCAAAGCCCGGCAGGCTTATTACGAGATGATGGCGTATTTCAACTATCCGATTGTGGAGCGTCTCAAAGGCGAGGAGTTCTGGGCTATCGACTTTGGTCTGGGGCGGTTTACGGAGGTCGGCATGGCTGGGATTTTCTGGGTCAACAATGAGCGGGAT
>SKKI01000258.1 GCA_007121565.1 Phycisphaerae bacterium | reverse complement strand
GATAAACAGCTCCCACTCGTCCTCGTCCAGTTCGCGATACCCCGCTTCCGGGTGAACGCTGACATAGACGAACGTCGAGAGCCGATCTTCGGGGTCCGGCTCGATGAGATTCTCATCGAATATCGCGTAGCGATACCACGCCAGATCCTGCATATCCGGCTTGAAGCGAATATCCCGAATCCGCTCATCCAGTTGCTCGCCGGTGACCGGGGTTTCGAGGCTGAAGGTCAACTGGATACCGCCCATAAAGTCGGCCAGCAACTGCCCCGCTTCGGAGTCCGGCTCAATCCGTTCGACGCTGACGAGCTCAACGCCCAGGTCCTCACGCACCGTCAGGAAATCCATAAACGTATCGCGAACCGCCTCGCTGACGATTTCGTGCACCACCGGCCCGTCAATCTCGGCCTGATCGCCGAAGGCCGTCTGGAGCACCTCGCGCACTGCGGTCACATTGAACCGGTCGGTGGTCACCTCAAAGACCCCGGCGTTCTGAGCGGTCACCTCGAGCCGACCCATCCGCTGGCCGACCTCAAGGGCCGCCTCCTGGATGCGCATCAGCACCGCCTCGCGGGTCGGTGCCGCCTCGGGGAAGGTCAACTGCGCCACGGTCAGGTTGGTCGCGGTGGTGTTGATCTCAAATTGACGCCCGGTCGTGCCCACTTCATTGACACGCGCCGCGGCCAGCTCCGGATTGCCGATGCCCAGGGCATAGTCACGAATACGCCGCTCGACTTCGGCGCGATCCAGGCCGATGCCTTCTCGCAGGTCGATCTGCACGCTGGTGCCGCCGGTAAACTCAATGTCATACTTGCTGTTGACCTCTTCGTCGCGGGTAAAGAACACCGTCAGCCCCCCGATCACCAGCACACCCGAGATCACCGCAAAGACCGGCCTCAGCTTCATCCAGTCGATTGAGACGTTCTGAAACACCCCGAACATGTGCAGCGGCCCGGTCAGCAGCCGCGCGCTGGTCAGCAGGTCAAAGACCACCCGCGTCACAAACAGCGCCGTGAACATACTGGCCAAAATACCGAGCATCAGCACGATAGCAAAGCCCTTGATCTCTTCGGAGGCGGCCAGGTACAAAATCGCCGCCACGCCGAAGGTGGTCACATTGGCGTCAAAAATAGTGCTGAACGCCCGTGAATAACCGTTGGAAATCGCCGAGCGAATCGATGAGCCGCGCCTCTGCTCTTCGCGAATGCGCTCAAAGATCAGCACATTGGCGTCCACGCTCATACCGATAATCAAAATCAACCCCGCGATCCCCGGCAGCGTAAACGTCGACTGCAGCAGCGACATAATCCCCAGCACAAACAGGATGTTCAGCATCAGCGCCATATCGGCAATCGCCCCGGCCAGCATATAATAAATCAGCATAAAGACCGCCACCAGCGCCAGCCCGATCAGCCCGGCGCGGATACTGCGCTGCAGGTTGTCGGCCCCGAGCGTCGCCCCGATGGTGCGCTCGGAGATCGGCACCTCGCTGAGCCGCGCCGGCAGCGAACCGGCGTTGAGCTTGTTAACCATATCATCCACATCGGTCCGCGAGAACCGGCCGGTGATAATCCCTTGCCGGCTGATGGCCGCCTGGATCGCCGGCGCCGAGATGGCGCGATCATCCAGCAGAATACACAACGGCCGTCCCATATTGGCGCTGGTCAGCCGGTAAAACTGCGTCGCGCCGACATCATCGAAGCTAAACGCCACCGCCGGTGCGCCGCGCTGGTCGGTGGTCGGCGCCGCACGCCGCAGCCGCCATGTGCGGTCGCCGCGCTGAAGCATGGTTTCATTGGGCTGGTTGGAGGCCAGCACATAATAACGGTCGCCGAATCGGCTTTCGATGCCGCTGCCCTGCGCCCAGCTTTCCCAGTCCTCGATTTCAAGCCACACATACCGGGCGTCGGAAGCTCCCGCCGGCCCGCGTTCGGCCAGCGCCTCGACATAGGACTGCAGCTCGTTGAATCGCTCCATTGTCGGCAGGATGCGAAATTCCAGCACCCCCGCTCCCCGGAGCATGCGCTTGAGGTCCTCCGGATCATCCAGCCGCCCCCCGATATCGCGATAGCCGTCATACACCTCAACCGTTCTGGCAATCCGATCCGCCCGCATGGGAAATTGCGCCGTTAACTGCTCGATCAACTCCCTCCGTTCGGGCGAGTCGGGCTGCATATCGAGGATCGTGCGAAACCGGCTGATGTTCAGGTTCAGCGTCTGAAGCCGACCGATGGCCGCGTGCCACTGCACATTGAGCCCCTCTTCCGGGTCGGTCAGGTCGTTGACAATCGGCTCCCATCGCCGATACAGCGCGATATAATCGTCAATCACGTTGCGCGCCTGCCGTTGGGATTCGCTCAGCGCATCGTCAGTGTCATCCTCAGCGTCGTCGTTATCGTTGTCGTCATCGGCGGGCACGTTGGTCTTGACATACTCGGCAATGGCCTGCCGCCGCGGCTCACTGTCCATCCCGGCCCATCGAGGCAGGTTGCCCTGCAGCCGCTCGTATTCCAGCCCCACATCGGCAAACTGCTCACGCACCTGCTCCATTTCATCGGTCAGCATATCGCGCTGCTGTTGTTTCTGGCGGCGCTGGTCATAGACCTCGGCCAGATGATCCAGCACCTCCATCCGATCCGGATCGCTGCGGGCGAACTGCTCGAACTGCTGCTGCCGCTGCTCAGGGGCCAGCTCCAGCGCCTGGCGCACCCGAAGCAGGTTGAGGTTCTGCTCTTCCAGCTCCATCAGCGCCTGTTCATACGCCTCGCGCCGCTGCCGCGTTTCGGCGCTGGCCAGCGGCAGTTGTATCTCAATCCGCGTATCGCCCTGCGGACGCATCACGATATTGGCCACATGCGTCGGGTCCACTCGCCGCATCAGGATCGGAATCATATTCTCAGCCAGCCCGCGCTGCTCGTGCGGCTCCAGGCCCGCCGGGTCGATCTCATAGACCAGGCTGGTCCCCCCGGCCAGGTCCAGACCCAGCGCCAGCTTCTCATGCGGCGGATACACATACAGGGCCGAAATCACCACCGCGATCAAAATGATACCGATTTTCCAAAAATGATCCTTAACCATAATTCAGTTCCCGTCAATTAATTAGCGTAGGTATTGTAGCACGGCCATCTTGGCCGTGCGTTGGGTTTTACGTATCACGGCCATCCTGGCCGTGTTCGCCGCTGGCGTTATTTATCCTCGGCATTGCTCAGCACCGTCGCAATTGCCGACGGCGTAATGCGCATCTTGGTATTGGTCGACTCGTCGATCTTGAGCACGATCTCATCGTCCCGGATATCCAGCACCGTCCCGATAAT
>SKKI01000013.1 GCA_007121565.1 Phycisphaerae bacterium | reverse complement strand
CAATACAAAATAAGGATCTCAATTGTCTTTTATGTCGTCCGATACGATAAAGGACGGATACCAAAGCCATCTTTGCAAATTATATGCCAACTTTTTCTCCCAAGTACTGCATGACGACTTAAATCAATTATTTCAATGAAGTTACGTTTATTTCAGTTCCCGTTGAATAGCGGAATTGACAGCGCCTGCGCACCTAAGCACACCCCGAAACCTGCCAGCATGGCAGACAGCCGACCGCGTCGGGTCAGACCGAGCCGTTGAGCCGATCAGAGCAGCTCATCGTCCAAAACATAGATATCATCTAAAGAAAGGTGGAGTACGTCTAAAAATCACGCCGGCCGGGCTACCCGACATCGACCAGGCCCAGCGATTCGCCGAAGCGGGCGATCAGTTCGCTGCGGATGGCGGCGCAGTCGGCCCGGCTCAGGGTCGGATCCGCGGCGATCAGGGCAAAGGCATCGCGGCGGGCCAGATTCAGCAGGTCAAAGTCGTCGATGATGTTGGCCAGCTTCAAATCGGGCAGGCCGTGCTGGCGCGTGCTGAACAACTCGCCGGGCCCGCGCAGCCGTAGGTCGTGCTCGGCGATCTCAAAGCCGTCGCGGCTGCGGGTCATCACATCCAGTCGGCTCACGGCGTCGGCGTCTTCGGTCTCGGCGAACAAAAAGCAGTAGGATTTGTCCTGTCCGCGCCCGATGCGCCCGCGAAGCTGGTGCAGTTGGGCCAGGCCGAAGCGGTTGGCGTTCTCAATGACCATCATCGTGGCGTTGGGCACGTCCACGCCGACCTCGATGACCACCGTCGAGACCAGCACGCTCAAGTGCCCGCTTCGAAATGCCTCCATCGTCCGGCGTTTTTCCTCGGCGGTCATCTGGCCGTGCAGCAGCCCCACGCGAAACTCGACAAATACCCGCTCTTTGAGCCGGCGATATTCCTCAACCGCCGCCTTCAAATCGCCGTTGTCGCTGTCCAACTCGGCGTCGATGCGCGGATAGACAAAATACGCCTGCCGGCCCGCCCGCAGCCGCTGCCGCATGAACTCCATCGCCGTGTCGCGATGGTGCGGCTGGGCCCAGCGCGTGACCACCTCCCCGCGTCCCGGCGGACAGTGGCGGATCGTCGAGACATCCAGGTCGCCAAAGACCGTCATCGCCAGTGTGCGCGGAATCGGCGTGGCGGTCATCACCAGGCAATGCGGATTGCGGCCCTTGCGCAGGGTCGCCCGCTGATGGACGCCGAATTTGTGCTGCTCGTCGATGATGACCAGCCCCAGATCGGCAAAGTCGATATCACGCTGCAGCAGGGCGACCGTGCCGACGACGATATCCACCTCGCCATCGCGCACGCGTCCCAAGAGCTGTTCGCGTTTTTTGCCGGTGATGCCGCCGGTGATCAATTCGCGCCGCACGCGGCTGCCCTTGAGAAACCGCTCGATGCTGTCATAGTGCTGGCGGGCCAGGATTTCGGTCGGGGCCATAATCGCCACTTGCAGCTTGTTGGCCACCGCCGACAGGGCCGCGTGCAGCGCGACGACCGTCTTGCCGGAGCCTACATCGCCCTGCAGGAGCCGATTCATCGGGATCGTTTTGGCCAGATCGCCGCAAATCTCGGCAATGACCTGATTCTGATCGGCGGTCAGCAGGAACGGGAACCGCCGCCGGATACGCCGGTCGATCTGCTCGTCGATCTTGATCTGCGGCGCCGGGGTCGTGTGCCGCAGATGATAGCGCTTCAGGGCCAGGCCGGTCTGCATCAAAAACAGCTCATCGTATTTCAGCCGGCGTTTGGCTGCGGCAAGCTGCTTGTCGTCGGCGGGATTGTGAATTTTGGCAAAGGCCTCGGGGCGCGGGATAAGCTGATTTTTGTTCAGAAACGCCGGCGCATACAGCTCCGGGACCAGCGGCGTCAGGGCGTCTATATTGGCGCGAAGGATGGCTTTGATCCGCCAGCTCGGCAGCTTGCCGCTGGCCGGATACACCGGCCCGCTGAAGGTCTCGGCCGCATCGGCGCGGGGTCCTTCGAGAATGATAAACCTGGGATTGGTAAGCTGGAGCATATGCTTATAGCGGCTGACCGTGCCGTGGACGACGATGTGCCGGCCCGGCTCAAGCTGATTGACCAGGTACCCGCCGTGAAACCACAGCACGCGGCAATAGCCCGTCTCATCGGCCAGCATGATCTCAAAGACCGGCTTGCGTCGATGGGGGTGATAGTCGGTCGATTCGATCAGTCCCATCAGCGAGACCTTTTGGCCGGCCTGCATCCGGGCGATGGCAATCGGCTCGGGCATAAACACCCAGTCGCGCGGGTAATACTCCAGCAGCTCGCCGGCGGTGCGCACCCCCAGCTCGGCCAGCGCCTCGGCGCGGGCCGGCCCGACGCCCTTGAGGTACTGCACGGGCGTTTCCAGCGTCAGCGGCGATGTCGTCGAAGGGTCCATAACGCCGTCAAGTATCCCCGCCGAGGGCCCGTTTTGCAACCGCAAAATACCCATTGCAGCCAGCCAAGCCGGCGCTATCGGCGTCAAGTACGATCCGACGGGCAATCGGGGACCCATCAAAACAGAGGATCTTTATTGCCCGGATAATATAATTGAGTTGACTAAAATAAAGGTCTTTGAGCGAAAAAGAAGATCACGCCCGGCAGGATTCGAACCTGCGACCTACGGATTAGAAATCCCATTGTTAATTATATAAGTACTATTTATATATAGACTTATGGAATACAATCTAAGAGTTTTCGAATGGTTTTCTCAATGACTTTGGCCCGGACTTTGCATGTACTAAAAAACACCCCTTATCATCAAAGCAATTTCCTTACGATTTTCGCCTCATTTACACATCCCAAATCCATCCAATCAGCACCCCTAATCGGTCGTGAAAGTTCCTCAAGCACACCCAACATCATCGCATTGAATAACTCTTTTTTTTGATCTCAAGGCAACCGCTGTAAGGACTGCCGTATGGTTTCGGGTAGAGTCCCCGTTACGGGGGGGTTGGCGCGCCAGAATCGATTTTATCCGCTGGATGGTACTTGGGTACCCCCTCGATGCTTTCGACAATTCTACGGCGTTAAAGTGCCAATTTAAGGGGGTTTCAGCAAACCACACGTCCATCACCACCACCGACCCGGCTAAACCCCTAAATAAATACCTCAAGACGTGAGATATTAAACTTCACACTAATACATCTTCTATTTCCCAAC
Source organism: Phycisphaerae bacterium (assembly GCA_007121565.1). Taxonomy (GTDB): domain Bacteria; phylum Planctomycetota; class Phycisphaerae; order Sedimentisphaerales; family Anaerohalosphaeraceae; genus T3Sed10-213. Next base: position 119 of record SKKI01000013.1, on the reverse strand, counting down.
TCATATTATCCTGTTTTCCTGAAACGAAAATACCCATCCAAGGCGCGAGGCGGATAATAGGGGTGTCGTTGGGGTACTCCCCCCATCGAGGGGGTGTGCCGGGGGGGCCATTGTACCAT
>SKKI01000190.1 GCA_007121565.1 Phycisphaerae bacterium | reverse complement strand
GTCGCGGAATGGCCGCGGCGGAATGGATATTCCTGAAAATGCGGGAGATACGTATGTTTGAGACACTTGATAAATTGATGATGGCCGGGATGGGAGCAATGTCAATGAGCAAAGAAAAGGCTGAGAAGATCTTTGACGAGGCGGTTCAGAAGGGCAAGGCCGATAAAGCCCAGAAGAGTGGGTTTGTCAAAGAAATGCTCGACAGCGCCGAAAAGGCACGGGCCGACCTGGAAAAGCTGGTTTCCGATCAGATTAACAAGACGCTCAAAGAGATGCCGCTGGCGACAAAAGAAGATATCCAGCGCCTCGAACAAAAAATTGACCAGCTCCTGGCTCGGTAAGACGCCATGGCCGGTCTTTTTTCTGGCATTCGCCGAACATTTGCGCACCTGAAGCGCTACCGCCACATCATGGCCGTGCTGATGAAGTACGGCTTTGAGGAGCTTGCAGGCATTTTGGCCCGACGAATGAAGATCGGACTCGGGGCCAAGGGGTTGCCGTCCACCAAGAGCGAGACCTTGGCCCGGACTACGCTTGCCCAGCGGGTGCGCCTGGCGATGGAGGAACTGGGGCCCACGTTTATAAAACTGGGCCAGTTGCTCTCGACGCGCCCTGACCTTCTCCCGCTGGAGTACATCCAGGAGCTGGAGCATTTGCAGGATCAGGTTGCGCCGGAGAAAATCGACAAAATTCGTCAGCAGATTCAGGAGCAGTTGGGGGCGTCGCCGGAGGAACTGTTTGCCGACTTCGATCCGACCCCGATTGCCGCGGCCAGCATTGCTCAGGTGCATCGTGCCCGCACAAAAGACGGGCGGGAGGTGGTGTTGAAAATTCGCCGTCCCAATATCGTCAAGACGATGCAGACTGAGCTGGAGATTCTCGAAGACTTGGCCGGTTTGATCAAGAAACGGCGTCTGCTGCCCGAGACCATTGACCCGGTGCGCATGGTGCGCGAGTTCAGTCAGGCGGTGGCCAAAGAGTCCGATCTGGCCAACGAAGGGCGCAATCAAAAGCGGTTCTTGCGCAATTTTTCCGACGATCCGACGGTCCATGTGCCCGAACTGATCGAGGAGTTCTGCACCGAGGGGCTGTTGACGATGGAATACATCGACGGCATCAAGCCCAGCCAGGTTGAAAAGCTCCAACAGGCCGGTCTGGACCCCAGGGAGATCGCCCGGCGCGGGGCGGATTTTGTGCTTAAGCAGGTGTTTGAGCACGGCTTTTTTCATACTGACCCGCATCCGGGTAATTTTCTGGTGATGGGCGACAATGTCCTTGCGCCGCTGGATTTTGGGCAGGTCGGACGGCTGGCCCAGCAGGACCGGATGCTGCTGCAGTACCTGGTGCTGGCTATTGTGGATGTCGATGCGGGCAAGATTGTTCAGGCCCTTGAGCGAGCCGAGGTGGTAGACGATGAAACCGGCACGTCCGAGCTGACGCGCGACCTGGAAGATCTGCTCAGTACCTACGCGGATTTACCCCTCAAGGATATTCCCTTCGGTGAGGCGATCTCACGTGTGTTTGATATTATCCGCGACCACCACATTGTGCCGCCGCGCGATTTTACGCTGATGCTCAAGAGCTTGATGACCATCGAGTCGTTCGCGACAGAGCTGGACAACGAATTTCAGCTTATCGAGCCGTTGCGGCCGTACGCCAAGAAGTTTACGACCGAGGAGTTCAGCCCGAGTCGTCTGTATCGCCAGATGCGCACCACCGCCCGCAGCGCGACGGACCTGGCGGCCAGCTTTCCCGAGGATGCCGCGGCGATCATCAGCAAGTTTCGCCGTGGACTGTTTAAGGTGCACATCCATCACGAACACCTTGAGGAGTTTGAACAGACCCTGGATACCAGCTCCAACCGGATATCCTTTTCGGTCATTATCGCCGCGCTGCTGGTCGCATCCAGCCTGCTGGTAGCTCAGGAAGGGACGGTACTGGGCCTGATCAGTCTGGAAGCCATGGGCATTATCGGCTATCTGACCGCCGCGGTCATCGGCATCGGGCTGGTGATCTCCATTATCCGCAGTCGAAAGTATTGACGGTAAGCGTTTTTTGGGCTTTACATGATGGAGAGCTGCCATTGAATTATGATGTAAACAGAATTCCCAGCCCCAGCTATGTGATTGATCTGGGGCTGTTGCGTAAAAATCTTGAGGTATTGGCGTCAGTCCAGGAGCGGACGGGGTGTAAGATATTGCTTGCGCTGAAGGGCTTTGCGGCGTGGAGTACGTTCGGGCTGTGTCGGCAGTATCTGGCAGGCGCCGCGGCCAGCAGCCTGCACGAGGCCAAACTGGCGCGGGAGTATTTTGACAAAGACGTGCATCTGTGCGCCCCGGCCTATCGGGATGACGAGATGGACGACTATCTGGCGATTGTTGACCACATTGTCTTTAATTCGTTCAGTCAGTGGCAGCGGTATAAAGACAAGGTGCGGTCGGCGCCGCGTCCGGTCGAATGCGGCCTGCGGGTCAATCCGATGCACTCGGAGGTCAAGACCAAGATTTACGACCCGTGTGCGCCCGGCTCACGGCTGGGGATTTTGCCCGATGATTTCCTGTCTGATCGGCTGGCCGGCATTACCGGTCTGCATTTTCATACATTATGTGAATTAAACGCCGATTCGCTGGCGCGGACGCTGCCGGCGGTGGAGCGGCATTTCGGCGATGTCATCGGACAGATGGACTGGGTCAATTTCGGCGGCGGCCATCATATCACGCGGCCGGACTATGACGTCGATCTGCTGTGTCAATTGATTTGCGATTTCAAGACGCGGTATCCCAACCTCAAGACCGTTTACCTGGAACCGGGCGAAGCGATCGCGCTCAATACGGGCGTGCTGGTCGCAACGGTGCTGGATATTGTCCGCAATGCGATGGATATCGCGATTCTCGATACCTCTGCGGCGGCCCATATGCCCGATGTCCTGGAAATGCCCTATCGACCGGATGTGGCCGGCGCCGATGAGCCGGGCAAAAAAGCCCATACCTATCGGCTGGCCGGGCCGACGTGTCTGGCCGGCGATGTCATCGGCGATTATTCCTTCGACCGGCCGCTGAAGGCAGGCGATGTGCTGGTTTTCGGCGATATGGCCCATTACACGATGGTCAAAAACACGATGTTTAACGGTATCAATCTGCCCGACATCGTCCTGTACGATCCGGATACAGATTCGTATCGCATCCAGCGGCATTTTACCTACGAGGACTTCAAAAGCCGGTTGTCGTAAGGCTTGCGGCGGTTCTTTTAATGAAAATCACTCCGATATGCCGATAAAATCAGCATACAAAAATTTTTTCAGGTCTTGCTACCGTGGATGTAAT
>SKKI01000332.1 GCA_007121565.1 Phycisphaerae bacterium | reverse complement strand
GGCCCCGGCGCGAATATAGGCCGTGCGATCGCGGATTTGCAGGCTGCGAATCGTAATACAACTGTCAAACTGGCCGTCAACGGTCAGGTACATCACCGCGCCGCCGTAATAGCCGCGTTTGTTCTTTTCCAGTTGCCGAATGATTTTCATCGCCTCAATCTTCGGCGCCCCGGTCAGTGTACCCATATTCATCGTCGCCAGGTATGCGCTGAGCGCATCCTGATCGCTGCGCAGCTTGCCCTTGACGTTGCTGACCAGGTGCATCACCGACTCATAGCGTTCGGTAATCAGCATCTCGTTGACAATCCGGCTGCCCGGCTCAGCGACGCGGGCGATGTCGTTGCGCGCCAGATCGACCAGCATCATATGCTCGGCCAGCTCCTTGCGGTCCAGTTTCAGCTCGGCCTCGTTGCGCATATCGGTGTCGGGGTCGATCCTGCCATCCACGCGGCCGCGCGGCTTGGTTCCGGCAATCGGGCGAATCTCTACCGTCGGCCCGTTGGTGCCGCTGACCCGCAGATTCAGTTCCGGGCTGGCGCCCATCAGGACGGTGGAGGGCGAATTGACGTAAAACATATACGGCGAGGGGTTGAGCTTGCGAAGCTGGCGATAGACATCCAGCGGCTCGGCCGGGCACGGTTCGGTGATCGTTCGACTCAGCACGACCTGAAAGATATCCCCGTCGACAATATGCTGCTTGGCCTGCCGGACCATTGCTTCATACTCGCTCTGGGAGGTGTCGCTGTCAGTAACGGTCGCAATAGCCGCCGGCGGCTTTGGCTGCGGCCGCTGCGTGGCGGCCCGCTCAAAGTAGCTGTCAAAACACGCCTCGGCCTGCCGGCAGATCTCATCGCGGTCGCCGTTAGTGATCAGGGCGTTGACGATGACGTGTCCGCGGCCTTTACGGTGATCCATCAGAAAAATATTGTCGGCAAAATACAACTCATAATCGGGGTTTTCCAGGATATCGCTGGTATTGGGCGGCAGTTTTTCAAATTGGTCGATAAAATCATAGCTCAGCGCCCCGACCAGCCCGCAGGTGACCCGAAACGGCTTGCTGGCCAGTTCAAACGCGAATCCGACCGCCCGCAGTACATCCATCTGGTTGACGCTCTTGAGCCGCGACTGCTCGTCCATCAGCCCCTCGTTCGGCCTCAACTGGCCGGTAATTAATGTATCGCCGAACTGAACCGTCCGGCAGAAGGAAAATCGCTCCTGATGGGCGGCAAAATACGCCAGCATCCGCCTGCCGGTCGGCGTCAGGGCCTCAATGCGGAACTGATCGCCGCGCCCGGTCAGGTAAAGGGCCGGGTCGGCTGTGCCGAAGGTCAGCTCGCCGGCATCGCCTTCGGTCAGATAATCCCGCGATTCCAGTAGGCAGCAGTGCTTCTTGCGGCCGTAGTCGCTGAGCCGGGCAAAAAACTCAACCGGACAGGTGATGTCGATTTCCCGCACCATCGGGATAATCTGCCCGGGCTTGGCCTGATGAATACGCTTTTCATAATCTTTCATAAGATCACCATCATTTTATCGCATAGGAACTTGTAGCACGGCCATCTTGGCCGTGTTCACGGGCTGCCAGGCCCGTGATACGTTATCTCGGATGAAGACCGATTCCTGACATTTAACATCAAACTTTTCACATTTTACATAAAAAACGCAACCTGCTGACAGGTGCCGCAGGTTGCGTTTGAGTGTTTGGTTCTGAAAGTATTGACAAAACGAAATCGCTACCTGTCGGCGTCGCTGACAGGCTGCCACCAAAACCTTCGATTGTCTTGTGTGATTCTGTTCATAGAAACAAATATACAGTTTTGCCTCCGCAATGTCAACCCGAAAAAAAGAAAAATAAAAATTTTTTTCACCACTTGTTCAAGACGCGAAGATGCTTGAATTAAAAGTTTTGCAGTATTTGCCTGTTCTTCAAAAGTCATCGGGGGTTTTTGTCGATAGAAAGAGTGTTTAATTTACTGCCGGTTGCCGTCCGGCAGGCCGACCGTCAAAGGCAAATGAACTATCAAGCTCCGATAAGAGTATATTCAGGAGTTTATGCAGTCATGTGCCAGATGCGTCGGCTGTGTTTGACAGGTGGCGGGTATGTGGTACAATGCAGTATGTGATAGAAGCGAAACTCATTTGGAGATAGAGATATGTTTGAACGATTTACAGACCGTGCTCGCAAGGTGATGGCTCTGGCCAACCAGGAGGCACAGCGGTTTAATCACGAGTATATCGGTACTGAACACATTTTGTTGGGATTAGTGAAAGAAGGCAGCGGGGTGGGCGCCAATGTGCTGAAAAACCTCGATGTGGACATTAAAAAGCTGCGTCTGGAGATTGAAAAGCTGGTCAAAAGCGGGCCGGATATGGTCACGATGGGCAAGCTGCCCCAGACGCCGCGCGCCAAGAAGGTCATTGAGTTTGCCATCGAGGAGGCGCGTTCGCTGAATCATAATTATGTCGGGACCGAGCATATTCTGCTGGGGTTGCTCCGTGAGACCGAAGGGATTGCCGCGCAGGTGTTGATGAACCTGGGTCTGAAGCTCGAAGATGTGCGCCAGGAGGTGCTCAATCTGCTCGGCGCCGGCGTGGATGACAGTGAGGCGTCGTATCAGCCTCCGATGGGGATGAAGATGAACCCGAATATGGGCTCCCAGCAGGCCGCGGCACGCGCCAAGAGCAAGACCCCGGCGCTGGACAGCTTCGGACGCGACCTGACAGAGCTGGCGACCAAGGGCGAGCTGGACCCGGTCATCGGACGCTCCACGGAAATTGAGCGCCTGATTCAGATTTTGTGTCGGCGCACCAAAAACAACCCGGTGCTGCTCGGTGAGGCCGGCGTCGGAAAGACGGCGATTGTCGAGGGTATGGCTCAGAAAATCGTCGCTCATCATGTGCCCGAATTGCTCAAAGATCGCCGGCTGGTGGTGCTTGATCTGGCGATGATGGTCGCGGGCACCAAGTACCGCGGACAGTTTGAAGAGCGCATCAAAGCGGTGATCAATGAGGTTCGCCGCGCGGGCAATGTTTTGTTGTTTGTCGATGAATTGCACACGCTGGTCGGCGCCGGCGGGGCCGAAGGGGCCATCGATGCCTCCAACGTCCTCAAACCGGCCCTGGCACGCGGCGAGGTGCAGTGTATCGGGGCGACGACCTTTGATGAATACCGAAAATATATTGAAAAAGACGCCGCCCTGGAACGCCGGTTCCAGACGATTGTGGTTGAGCCGCCGAGCAAGGACGAAACCGTGCGTATTCTCAAGGGATTGCGCGATCGTTACGAGAAGCATCACCGCGTTCAGTTTACCGATATTGCCCTGCGCGCCGCGGTG
>SKKI01000098.1 GCA_007121565.1 Phycisphaerae bacterium | reverse complement strand
CGGCCAGAGGATTGATAATATCGAATTTTAGTAGCATATCTATCAAAAAATACAATATACCAGAATCGCCAACCCCTGTAAAGACAAATTTTTAGTTTGGCCTTTAGTTTGGCCTTTAGGCGTTGAAAACAGTTGAATGCAGTTGAATGATATTGAAACAATTCCAGTATAACCATCTTGCAATAATCCGCGATATTGAACGAAAAAACGCGTTTTTAGCTTAGAAATGAGGTTTTTAGAGGATTGCCTGTTTTGATTGTTATAGTAGTAGTCATACCGGTTTTTAAAGCAAGGTTACGGCCGCTCTACAAAAATGCAGGTAATCGTAACTTCCGATTTCAGCGTAACTTACAACAATGGAGCCAATGAGATTCGAACTCACGACCTCTTGCATGCCATGCGGAGGCAGTTAGCACCATCGCGAACCGTCGCGATTTACCGTAACCTCTTTGGCCACAAGGGTCTATATTCCGCAACACAAGCCAAGTAAAATCGTAAATTCATTGCATTTATTGCGTCCCATTGCATCCCATTGCATTCATTGCGTGAAGCGCACCGGTTTTGGGGGAGTGAAAGCAGTAGAGTACTTGTGGCGGTTTATTGTCCAGATAATGCCGACATGTTTGTTGGCCAAATGGACCGAAAGCAGTACTGCTTCTATCGCTTTCCTGTCCGGTTTTTTTGGAAATGCGACTTTTCACTTGCTAAGCAGCGGGGCTGATCGTATAATCTTAAAAGTAAGAAATAAGATTTTGTTGTTTCATGAGGATATAAAAATGATAGCCAATCTATCCACAACTAAAATGTCTTCAAAGGGGCAGGTCGTTATCCCCGAATCCATACGTAAAACCCTGGGACTGGAAAGCGGCTGCCAGTTTTTGGTTCTGGGCGAAAAAGATGCGGTGATTCTGAAGACCATTTCCGCCCCCTCCAAAAAAGAATTCAGCGGGCTGCTGTCCAAGGCTCACAAGGCGGCCCAAAAAGCTGGACTTCAGTCCCGCGACATCACAGAGGCGATTGTGAAGGTGCGGGGCAAAAAGTAATGCTCAAGGCCGTCATCGATACCAATGTCTTTGTGTCCGGCCTGTTTTTCAGCGGGCCGCCATACCGGATTCTCAAGGCGTGGGACGACGGCCAATTCGTTATGGCAGTCTCGGAAGCCATTCTACACGAATACAAACGGGTTATTGAGACGCTTTCTGGAAAGCTGGGCGACATTGACTTGGCGTCCATTTTGGAGCGGATCGTCATCGAAGCGGAGATGGTCACCGATTATACGTTTGGACGGCCGATCTGTGAAGATCCCGACGACGATAAATTCCTGGCCTGTGCGATGCTCTCCAAAAGTCATTATCTGATCAGCGGCGACAAACACCTGCTCAAGCTCGGAGCCTTTTTGGATACGGCCATCATCACCCCGCGTCAATTCCTCACCCAGCTTCAATAATTCATTGACCGCTCCTTTTCGACAGCACAATCTCCTGGTATAATCACTTTTTCTGATACTCCAAAACCACAGAGGGATTATGCTGATCGGCCTTGTAAAGCTCTTGTGGAGCCTGTTCCAAACACGCAAGAATCTGCTGTTGGAAAATGCCCTGTTACGTCAGCAGTTGGTCGTCTACCAGCGGTCGGTCAAACGGCCCAGGATTACACAGCGGGACCGCATCCTGCTGGTTTGGTTGTCGCGGGTCTGTTCGGGCTGGAAAAAAGCCTTGGTAGTCGTCCGGCCGGAAACGATTGTCGGCTGGCACCGCCAAGGATTCAGGCTCTATTGGAAATGGAAGTCCCGGCGGGCCGGACGTCCGTGCATTGATTGGCCGCTCATAAAGATCATCCGACGCATGCACAAAGAGAATCCGACTTGGTCGGCCCAACGGATTCAGGGCGAACTGGCAAAACTTGGAATGACTGTCAGCGACAATACCGTTCTCAAATACATGGGTAAGCCCAAACCCGATGCCGACAAACGCCAGCGATGGCGGACCTTCCTGAAAAACCACGCCAAACATACGGTTGGCATCGATTTCCTGGTCGTTCGGACAATTTTGTTTAGGGCGATTTATGTCTTTGTCGCCATCTCACACGACCGGCGAAAAATCCTGCATTGGAGCGTCACCGCCAGGCCGCATTCTGGATGGGCCATTCAGCAGCTTCGCCAGACCTTTGACTTTGACACGACAACAAAGTATGTCATCCGTGACAACGACAGCATCTTCAGCGAAGAATTCAAGCAAACCATCACACGCTTCGGCCTGAAGGACACGCCCACCGCACCGCACAGCCCTTGGCAAAACCCCTTTGCCGAACGGGTCATCGGAACGTTACGCCGGGAGTGCCTGAATCATGTCATCATCTTGAACGAAAAACATCTGCGTTCCGTGCTGACCGACTACATCGACACCTATTACAACGTCGCCCGTACGCACATGTCGCTGAATAAGGATTCGCCTGTTTCCCGTCCGGTGCAAGCCGAAGGTGAAATTGTGAGCACCCCCATCCTTGGCGGCCTGCATCACATCTACACCCGCGTCGCGTAAATCGTGGATGCCTTGCAGTCGCTATACCCATCGTCTGCGCTGAGGCCGAAAAAACACTGCAAATCCGGACCTTGAGCATCCGGAAGCCGTCCCGAATCCATAATCTTTAGTTGTGAAAGAGCAAATTCAAACTGTCCCAAACTCACAAATCACCCAATTCAGTTGTCAGATGGATTTTTGCACAAGACAGGTCATAGCTGTACACCGCCAACGCCCCGACTGCATCGTCGGCCTGAATATTCCATTCCTTATTGTGACAAAGTAAGCTCCGCATCTTTTGATACCATTGATTTTGTGGATGTCACGTCTTCCCAACTTGTCAAACTCTTCTTTATCAAACTATTCTACCGTAGCTGGAAGATTTACAAGAGTTGAGCCTAATGAAAAACTGTTGTATGTTATTTCATAAGCACCCATTAGCACCCGTTCTCTTCTCGGAAACCAGAACCAGTTATGCACAGGAACTATTCTTTCGTCTAATGGCCTAACCAGAATCTCTATATTCGTCTTGTCAATTGAAATTCCTTCTCTTTGAGCTTGTTCCAACAAATATTTTAGCCTAAGCTCTGTTCCTGTAATATATTCCGAAATGATATGGCTGTTCTTAGTTATGGTCTCCCATCTTTTTGAGTCATAATATTCTTTCCACACATCAAACCCTAAATCCTGCCACTCCTCCAGACTGTATTTTCTTGTCGGCTGATCAGAATAATCCCTGATTAACTGTGTCCTGTTCAGTGTCGAGTAGACATACTATAGTCCTTTCATTTAGGTCTAATTTGTTTTCACTGTTTCTCTT
>SKKI01000249.1 GCA_007121565.1 Phycisphaerae bacterium | reverse complement strand
AGCGGGCTCAGCGGCATCGCATTGCCGACAAAGGGTGCGCACGTGCGCCAGATCGCGATCGCCGTCCGCGCTGAGCATGGCCAGATGGCTGGCACGCAGCGGGCTCGCCGCACTCTCGAAGGGGCGGGCGTGCAATTCACCGGCGACCATGCGCCGCTGCGGATGCTCGACCAGGCCGCAAAGGCGCTGCATTGCAACACCGCCGTAATGTCCAGCAAAGAAAACAGCCACTGGACTGTCAAATTTGTGCACGGTGACACGGAGACTGTTGTCGGCAGAACACCGGAGGAGATTGTCGGCATGGAGCTTGATGACACGCAGGAACCCCATGCTCTGCTTGCTCTTGAAACCAAAAAACCGGTTGCCGTCAGCGATGTATCGACCGATCCCCGTGTCAATTGGGAACATCTGAAAAAATGGGGCATTCGCTCGGTGCTGGTCGTCCCGGTGCTGACGCGGGGGCAGCGCGTGGGGGTACTGTATTTCAATTATCACGAGAAACCCTTTCAATTTGAGCCGGAACATATCGATTTTGCCGAAAAACTGGCCTCCTCGATCACCCTGGCCACCGCCAATATTCAGGTTTTTGACCACATCAAACTGGAACTGGCCGCCCATGATCGGAAACTGAAGTCCAGGACCGAACTGCTGGACCTGGCCCATGATGTGATTATTGTCCACGATCTGGACGGCAAAATCACCTTCTGGAACAAAGGGGCCGAAAAACTGTACGGCTGGAAGCGCGACGAGGTGCAGGGCAAAACCACCCACGAAGTACTCAAGACCCGGTTTCGCGAGCCGATGCTGAAAATCATCTCCGCCGTTTCCAGACACGGCAAATGGGAAGGCGAGCTGGAGCACAAAAGCAAAAACCGCAAACAGTTTATCGTCGAGAGTCGATGGGCCCTGCAGAAAGACGACAAAGGCCGCCCCTCGGCGATCCTGATCATTGAACGCGACATCACCGCCCGCAAAGAAGCCGAAGTCCAGCGCGAAGACGCCCGCCAATACGCCGAAAGCATCATCGAAACGATACAGGAAGGGCTGCTGGTGCTGGATTCCAAGCTGAAGGTTCTCTCGGCCAATCAGGCCTTATACAGGTTCTTCAGCCTGAGCCCCGACCGGGTTGAGGGCAGGCATATCTATGCTGTGGGCAACCGGCAGTTTGACATCCCCGACCTGCGAAAGCTGCTCGGTGACATTCTGCCGAAAAACAGCCACTTTGAGAAGTTTGAAATGGTCTATACCCCCGCCGACGGCGCCGCCAAAACATTGATGCTCAACGCCCGCCGCATCCATCGGCAAAGCCAAAAGACCGATATGATCCTGCTGGCGATGCACGACATCACCGAGCAGCGCCAGTACGAAGCCAGAATCCGACAACTGTCCGAAGAGCTGCTGGCGGCCGAAGAGTCCCAGCGGCAACAAATCGCCACCGCGCTGCATGATTCGGTCGGCCAGTTGCTGGCCGTTTCCAAGAGGCAACTGGAGACACTGCTCAAGAAGCCCGACGAGCGGTCCGATGACATCATCGCACACCTGGTGCAGATGATCAGCGAATCGATTAAGGAAACGCGGACACTGACCACCGATTTAAGCTCGCCGACACTGCACACCTTCGGCCTGGCCGCGGCGGTTGAGGAACTGGCCGAGCAGATGGCCGACGATTACGGGCTGCTGTGCCGGATGAACACGGCCGACGAACTGGACACGCTGGAAAAGAAAATCGAATTGATCCTGTACCGCTCCGTCAAAGAGCTGCTGTTTAATACCCTGAAACATGCAGAAGCCAAACAGGTTGATATTTCGCTGAAGACTGAAGAGGACTATCTGATAGTAACGGTCGCCGATGACGGAAAAGGATTTGACACGTCTCAATTAAGCAGCCAGGAAAAACCCGACTCCTTCGGCCTGTTCAGTATTCAGGAGCGGTTGACAAATATCGGCGGGTCGCTTACCATCAAATCCGCCAAAGACAGCGGCACGACAGTCATTTTACGTACGCCATTAACAATCTTGCGATCACAATAAGGAACGCTTATGACGATTAAAGTCCTGTTAGCCGATGACCATTCCATCCTGCGTCACGGCCTGGCCGAGGCGCTGGCAATCGAAGAGGATATCGAGATTGTCGGCCAGGCCAAAGACGGCCTGTCGGCCATTAAGCTCGTGCGAAAACTGACCCCGGATATCGTGGTGATGGATATTTCCATGCCGGATATTAACGGAATGGACGCCACCAGGGAAATCACCCGCGATTTTCCCGAGGTCAAAGTGATCGGGCTGTCGATGCACTCGGCCAAGAAATTTGTGCGGGAGATGTTCAAGGCCGGCGCGGCCGGGTATGTCCTGAAGGACTGCGATTTTGATGAACTGGCCCTGGCGATCCGCACGGTGATGGCCGGCAAGACCTATATGACCCCGGAGATCACCGGCAATATTGTCGATAATTACCTCCGCACGCCCGATGAGCCTGACGAGCCGTTGTCCTTTGCAAACCTGACCAAGCGCGAACGCGAGGTGCTCCAGCTTCTGGCCGAGGGCAACACCACCAAACAGATCGGCCTGAAACTGCACATCAGCCCCAAAACCGTCGAGGCCCACCGCCTGCGCGTGATGGACAAGCTCGAAATAGACAACGTTGCCCAACTGACCAAGTTCGCCATCCAGGAAGGCCTGACCTCCCTGGATATGTAGCAGTGCCCCCTGCGCCGGGACCCTCTGTCTCGCCTCGTCTTTCTTCTTGCCATAAATCTATCCTTAGTCTGTCTCTTTGCGTGAGAACCTTGTGGTCGCGTTCGCCTGATTTGCGTAATCAGAGCAATGCAATCAAGGCAATCCCCTATTGCGCATACGCTCCGCTTCGGCCTATAATCGACGCATGTAGCATTACGGACACGCAATAACAAAGAAATGATTCACGAAAGGACAAATGATTATGGAAACGACAAAACTGAGAACCGGACAAGTCAAGAAATGCGATGCCTCACAATGTGCCTACAACACCGAGCATCAGTGCCATGCGCTGGCGATCACCATCGGCGATGAGCAAAACCATCCGATGTGTGACACCTATTGTTCGGCGAGTGTCAAGGGCGGCGACCTGAATATTATGGCCGGCGTCGGCGCCTGCAAGATCTCCGAGTGCGTTTTTAACGCCGCACTGGAGTGCCAATCACCGGAAATCGTAGTCGGACCCACGGGCGACGAGGTCGACTGCCTGACATTCACAGCGCAATAAGCCGGCCGCAACAGGCGGCAGAAGGGGCCGTTGTTGCATCGATCATATCAGATAACTGTTCATAGGGAAAGTTGGATATCATAATGGAACCGAAACGCCTGCAGCACATCGCCGAACAGATCGTTGACCTCGAATCGGAGATCTACTTTCGAAAGCCAACCCGGCGGCGGCATCGCGCAGAGCTGGCGCACCTGGATCGCGTCATCGATGAAATTCAGGATAACGTCAATCGAAGCGAAGACCTGACGGAACAATTGTTTTTAACCCGACTTCAGCAGAAAGCGTATCACTGCCGCTTTGAAATGCTCAAACGCGCAGCCCCGAGAGGTTTATCGCATGTTTACCGACAGGAAGGACGCCGGACAGCAACTGGCTTCAGCGCTTGAGGTGTATGCCAGCGGCACAGGCATCGTGCTGGCCATCCCCCGCGGCGGCGTCGAGGTGGGCTATTATGTCGCCCGTCGCCTGAAGCTGCCGTTTTCGATGGCCGTTGTGCGCAAGCTGCCCTTTCCGGACAACCCCGAGGCCGGGTTTGGCGCGATCGCCGAAGACGGCAGCGTCTATATTCAGGAAGGGATGATCTCCACGATCCCGACCGAGACGATCAACCACATTATCCGCCGGCAGCAGCAGGAAATACGGCGACGCATTGAGGTGCTGCGCGACGGCCGGCCGCTGCCGGAGCTGGCCGGCAGGACGGTATTTTTGGTGGACGACGGCATCGCCATGGGCTCGACCCTGCGGGCCGCTATTGCGCTGTGCCGCAACCGCGGCGCCAAGCGGATCATCGCCGCCGCCCCGGTGGCCGGACCCGCGGCGGTGCGGCAGTTGTCCGACATCGCCGATCAAGTGGTGGCCCTGGATGTGCCGACCCACTTTCGGGCGGTGGCCCAGGCCTATCGGCACTGGTATGACGTGTCGGATGACGAGGTGCGGCAGATACTGAATCACTCTTTTGACCGCCCCGACTGAGATGTGCGGACTAACCGAATGGAGGCGCTTTTGAAAACGACAGCCCAACGAATGCGAATCATCGCGGCGTGTGTGCTTTGTGCGTGTGTGGTGCACAGCGCGCGGGGCGAAAATACGTCCGGGGTGGTTGTTCGGGCCGCCCTGCAGGACGAGGTGATCAGTCCCGCCGCCGCGCGCTTTATCCAGCGGGCGCTGCGCGAAGCGCACGACCAAGGGGCCGCGTGCTTTATCCTTGAGCTGGATACCCCCGGCGGCCTGATGATCTCTACGCATCAGATCGTCCAGCACATCACCGGCAGCCGGATTCCGGTGGTGGTGTATGTCACGCCGTCCGGCGGCCGGGCCACCTCGGCCGGCGTCTTTATTACGCTCGCCTCGCACGTGGCGGCGATGACCCCCGGCACCCGCATCGGCGCCGCCCATCCTGTTCAGGTCGGCGGCCAGGGATTGCCTCTGCCGTCGGAGCCGCCGGATGACGAGGAGCAAGAAAACCAAGACGAACCCGACGTTGACATTACCGAGCAGAAGATTGTTCATGACGCGGTCGCCTGGGCCCGGGCGCTGGCCCAAATGCGAAATCGAAACGCCGAATGGGCGGTCTCCACCGTCGAGGAGAATGTCTCCTCTACTGCCGATGAGGCCCTTGAGATCGGCGCCATTGAGATCGTGGCCGAAAACCTCGACCGCCTGCTGGCCGACCTTGACGGCACAGAAGTCCGCATCGACGACCAGGTCATCCAACTGGCCACCGAAGACGCGCAGGTGCGCTCCATCGAGATGTGGTGGGGCGAAGAAATCCTGGCAGTCCTGTCCAATCCCAACATCGCCCTGCTGCTGCTGATGGTGGGCTTTTACGGGATCCTGTTTGAGCTGTACAGCCCGGGCTGGGGCGTCGGCGGCACGCTCGGCGTGCTGGGTCTGATAGCGGGGTTTTACGGCCTGGCGGTTTTGCCGATCAACTATGCCGGCCTGCTGCTGATTTTTATGGGCTTGGGATTGTTTGTCGCCGAGGCGTTTATCACCAGTTTCGGGGTCTTGACGATCAGCGGGATCGTGTGTCTCATCCTCGGCGGGGTGATGCTGGTCGATACGCCGGAGGAGCTTATGCAGGTCTCGCTGGGCGTGCTGATTCCCGTCGCCGCCGCGACGGCTGTGATTACGGTCTTTCTGGTGACCAACGTCGTCAAAGGCATGCGCAGCCAGGTGCAGACCGGCTCCGAGGCCCTCGTGGGTAAGTCCGCCGTGGCCGTTCGTGATTTTGCAAAAGACAACGGATTGTACAAAGGCACCGTACGGCTGCGCGGCGAATTGTGGACGGCCAACAGCGACCGGGCCGTCGCCGCCGGCAGCACCGTAACCATTACCTCACAAAGCGGCCTTACACTGAAGGTCAGCCCCCAGCAACAAACGGACACAGAAACCTCTTGATGAAGGGAGATTATTATGTTGGCTTATGTAGGAATTTTTATCGGCTTGATCGTGCTGTACTTCCTGTCCTGTATTCGGGTCTTGTTTGAATACCAGCGGGGCGTTGTGTTTCGGCTCGGTCGGGTCTTGTCCGGCCCCAAGGGCCCGGGCCTTATTATGGTGTTCTGGCCGGTTGACCGGATGGTCAAAGTCAGCCTGCGGATCGTTGCCGAAGATGTGCCCCCGCAGGATGTGATCACCAAAGACAACGTCTCGGTCAACGTCAACGCGGTGGTCTATTTTCGGGTGGTCAACCCGATGGAAAGCATTCTGGAGGTCGAAAATTATCACTACGCCACCAAGCAGCTCGCACAGACAACCTTACGGGTGGTACTCGGACAGGCCGTACTGGACGAATTGCTCTCCGAGCGTGAAAAACTTAACCAGAAACTGCAGGAAATACTGGACCAGCAGACCGACCCGTGGGGGGTCAAAGTCACCACCGTCGAGATCAAACTGGTGGACCTGCCCGACCATATGAAGCGGGTCATGGCCAAGCAGGCCGAAAGCGAACGCGAGCGCCGGGCCAAGGTGATTCACGCCGAGGGCGAGCAGCAGGCCGCGGCCAAACTGCGCGAAGCGGCCGAGATGATCGAGCAGCACCCGATGGCCATGCAGATGCGGTTTCTCCAGACGCTGACCCACATCGGCGCCGAAAGCAACAGCACCATCGTCTTTCCTGTACCGCTCGATCTGGTCGAGCCGTTTTTGAACAGGCAAAAACAGAAACCCCAAAAAGGCGGATGATAAAATGGTATTGCGATTTTAAAATGCAATAGTAAGTTAACAAGAAGCGGAGATGATACAATGCTCAAACGTCATGTGGAATTGCAGCAATATGCGGTTCGGGCCACAGACGCCCGGATCGGACATGTCGGCACGTTCATGGTCGAGCGGGGCCAGTGGGCCATCCGGTATCTGACCGTCAACACCGGCGACCGGCTCGATCAGCGCCCGGTGTTGCTCAATCGGGCGGCTTTCGAGCGCATTGATCACAACGCAAAACAGTTAATTCTGAATCTGTCCCGTGACGACGTGGAAAAAAGCCCCGAGGTCAACCCCGAAGAGCCCATCACCCGGGAAAATCAGAAGCAACTGCACGACTATTACAGGTGGCCGGCATACTGGGGCCGGGACGAAGAAGACATCATCGACACATCGCAGATGGCGTTTGAAGAGTCTGCAGATCCCGCCGACGCACAAGGCGATGTACTCGAAGACGCCGAACCGACCGACCTGCAGAGTGTCAGCGACCTGGAAACCTTTTTTCATGTAGACACCACGGATGAAGATATTGGCCGCCTGTGCGACGTGGTCATCGACACCGAGACATGGGAGGTTGTGTATCTCGTCTGCGAGCTGTCCGATCCGCAAGGCACTGTGGTGCTGATACCCGCCGCGTACGTCGAACGGGTGGAGTGGGCAGACGGGCATATCTACGTCGATTTTGACGCCCCCACCGTCCGCAACAGCCCGGCCTTTCGCACCGCCGACAGCATTTCCGACGAACAGATCGCCCTGGTTGAAGATTACTATGGACAGCAAACCTGACAGTGCTTGTCGCACCGCAGGGCGACCGGCGCCGATCCAAAACAGAACGGCCCAAGACGCACCGCTGAGTGCCTCGGGTCTGGCACAACCGCAGCGCACAAAACGTCACCAACGGCCGAACGCTTAAAGCGTCCGGCCATCGGTGTGGGCTCGGTTATTGCCCGCTTCGGGTCAGGGCAAACGCAGGACGACATACTGGGCAACCTGCTCGGCTCGGACCAGCAGCAGCGCCTGGCCGGTCTGCTCGGTTTCCAGCAGCGCCTCATTGAACGCTCGAACGGAATTGACCGGGATGCGATTGACACTCTGAATCACCATACCCGGTCGAATACCGGCTTCATCAGCCGGAGTGCCCGAGCGGACCTCCTGGACCAGTACCCCCTGTTCCGGGGGAATATTATGGCGCCGGGCCGCCTCTTCATCGACGTTGTCCACGATCAGGCCAAGTGCCCGGCCGATCTCGCCCGTTTCGTCGGCAACCACCTCTTCGCGCGTGCCGACGGTGACTGTCAGGGTCTGCTCACGACCGTCGCGGATGACAACCATCTCAACATCGGTGTCCGGCGAGGTAAAGGCAATCAGATGGCGCACATCCTGAACGTCCGCAATATCCGCATCATTGATCCGAACAATAATATCGTCAGCCTCCAAGCCGGCCGCCTCAGCCGGCGAATCATCCATAACATCCATCACCAGTACACCCTCTCGGATGTCCACATCGAAATAGGCCGCCAGCTCCTCGGTCAGATCCTGCATCATGATCCCGATATAGCCGCGCTCGACGCGCCCGGTTTCAATCAATTGCTCTTTGATAAGCGCTACCATATTGCTCGGCACCGCCAAGCCGACGCCCATATAGCCGCCTGTACCGGTGATGATCGCCGAGTTGATGCCGATGACCTGGGCATCCAGATTCAGCAGCGGCCCGCCGGAATTGCCCGGGTTGATCGCGGCATCGGTCTGAATAAAGTCCTGATACCGGTCGTCGCGGATGCGCCCGATGCGCCGGCCCTTGGCGCTGACAACCCCGACCGTCAGCGTCTCTGTCAGTCCGAAGGGATTGCCGACCGCCACCACCCATTCGCCGACATTCAGCGCCTCAGAGTCGCCCAGTTCAAGGTACGGCAAATCCTGATCATTGTCCTCGATCCGCAACAGCGCCACATCCGTGCGTTCATCATAGCCAATCATTTCGATGTCTTCAAACGTCCGCCCGTCACCCATTACAATGCGGATGGTATCGGCCCGGCCGACAACATGGTAATTGGTCAGCACATAGCCGTCCTGGCTGACAATGAACCCGGAGGCCTGTCCCACACGGCGGCGCTGGCGCGGCTCCCGCGGACTGAATCCGAAAAACCGCTCAAAAAACTCGTGATCAAACGGCGAGCCTGGAAACGCAGTTTCAACCTGCTCGACGGTTTCGACCTGCACGGCCACAACAGAGGGCACGGCTCTTTCGGCTACCTGTGAAAACGCCCGCCCGACAATGCGCAGCGTTTCGATGCCTTCGATGTCAACCTCGGACTGTGCGAACGAGCCTGCCGTCAACAAAAGCCCCACCATCATCACTACACCAAAATGTCGCAATTTACGTCGCTTCATAACCGATCCTTTCCATTTATTCCGCAACAACATATCCATTAATCGTGCCCGGTAACTGAACCTGACCACGATACGTTGCCCATACTTTACGCCCCAAAAGCGGTGTCCTCAACACGGATATTTCTTATTCCAGCAAAGGGGATTGCTTAGCGGTATATCGTCACGGCGAAACCCAACAGAGGCCCCAGGCAGCGTTACATGCATGCGGCCGCCGTCGTGTTCGAAATTACTGCTCCTTCGTTTAAGCAATTTTCACATACGAATTAAGCAATCTCCCTATTTAGAGTTTTTGCTCTCAGCGGTATGATAACCCTATTGTAAAAACGTGAACGATTTAATGATGATTAAGAAGGCCAACGCGATGCTTCGCATCGGCTATCAGACAGGAGATTGAAACATGCAATCAATCGCAGAAGTATTACCATTAAAACCTGTCCGCAACGTGACGCGTGCCCAGCACAATCTATGTTTCTGCCTGGAGTGCGGCGCTATTATGGATGAGACGGAACGGATTTATGAAAACGGGGCGATCTATATCTGGTATGACTGCAGCAAAGCAGAGTGTGACGGAATCTGGCTGAAAAAACTGAATCAGCAGACGGTATAGCTTACATGGCGCGACTTTGCACTGCAGTCGATGCCCGTTGCGTTTGACAGGGCATGTGAGCTTGCGCATTGATTGCTTCAGCTTCTGATGCAGGGATACACTTAACGTATACCCATAATGACAAAAAGGATATGGAGATCATGAACAGGGCACTGCGGACATTTATGCTGGGCTGGGAATTTCCCCCCTATATCAGCGGCGGGTTGGGAACCGCCTGCTACGGACTGACCAAGGCGATGGATCGACTGGGGATGCAGGTGGTCTTCGCGCTGCCGATGGCCGAGCCGATGCGTTTCGGCGGCGGCGCAGGGGGGCGACAGAAAGCAGCATGTGAGCATCCCTACCCCTTTCGCACGGTAGAATTTCGCACCATCGCCTCGGCGCTGCGCCCCTATGTGCCGGCCGGGCAGTTCGCCGGCAGCCGGCAGGGGGGCAAAGGACCCGGCGCGGCACACGCCGGATCGCGGCGTTCGGCGCACATAAGCTCGGCCCACTATGGGTCTGATCTGTTTGCCGCTGTCGAGCAGTATGCCCAAAAGGCCGTCGAAATCGCCCGGCACGAATCGTTTGACATCCTTCACGCCCATGACTGGATGACCTTCCCGGCGGCGATGGCGGTAGCCGGGGCCTCGGGCGCTCCGCTGGTGGTCCAGGTTCATTCGACCGAGTTTGATCGCAGCGGCGAGCATGTCAACCAGCAGGTGTACGACATCGAACGCGCCGGGATGCACGCGGCCGACAAGGTGATCACGGTTAGCCATTATACCCGAAACATTATTCTGCATCGCTATGGGGTTCCGGGTGAAAAGGTGGAGGTGGTCTACAACGGCGTGGAATACGACCAGCCGGCCGCGTTTCCGGTCGAGACACTGCCCGTCAAAACCGACAAGATTGTGCTGTTTCTGGGCCGCATCACGATGCAGAAGGGACCGGAGTATTTTCTGCGGGCCGCCAGCCGGGTGCTTGAGAAAATGGATAATGTCAAGTTCATTATGGCCGGTTCCGGCGATCTGCTGTATCAGTCCGTCGAGATGGCCGCGGAGCTGGGGATTGGACACAAAGTGCTCTTTACCCGGTTTCTGCGGGGCACCGATGTGGACAAGGCTTACCAGATGGCGGACTTGTACGTGATGCCGTCGGTTTCCGAGCCGTTCGGGATCGCGCCGCTGGAGGCGCTGCGGCACAATGTACCGGTCTTAATCAGCAAGCAGAGCGGCATCTCGGAGATCCTGCACAGTGCCCTGAAGGTGGATTTCTGGGACATTGACCAGATGGCCGACAAAATCATCGCGGTCTTGCAGCGGCCGCCGCTGCACCAGGCACTGCGGGACAACGGCGCATCGGAGACGAGCAAATTCCGCTGGGAGGACTCGGCGGCACGAATATACGATATTTACGAAACAACCTTTAATGCGGCCCAGGCGGCCGTCAGCGGGAGGTAGCGCAATGGCGTCGGTCTGTTTTTATTTTCAAGTGCATCAGCCCTACAGGCTCCGGCCGTTTACTATTTTCGAGACCGGTAACGACTATTTTGACGATTTCAAAAACAACGAGATTCTTCGCAAAGTCGCTGGCAAGTGCTATTTGCCGGCCAATGCCCTGATGCTTGACTTGATCGAACGTTATGCGGGGCAATTCAAAATCGCCTACAGCATCACCGGCGTTCTGCTGGAGCAGTTGCGTCAGGCTGCCCCTGAGGTGCTGTTGAGCTTTCAGTGGCTGGCCGAGACCGGCTGCGTTGAGTTTCTGGCCGAGACGTACTACCATAGTCTCAGCAGCCTCTTTTCGCCCGATGAGTTTGCCCACCAGGTGCAGATGCATGTCGAGACGATTGAGCAGTTGTTCGGGCAAACGCCCCGGGTCTTTCGCAACACCGAGCTGATTTACAACGATGTCCTGGCCGAACGGATTGAGCAGATGGGCAGCTTCGATGCGATCCTGGCCGAGGGGGTTGACACGGTGCTGGGATATCGAAGCTGCAACTATATCTATCGGCCCAACGGCTGTCGGCGGCTCAAGCTTTTGTTGAAAAACTACCGCCTCAGTGACGACATCGCGTTTCGATTTTCCAATCGCCGGTGGAACCAGTGGCCGCTTTGCGCCGAGACATTCGCCCGATGGATCAACGCGGTAAACGGCAACGGATTTGCGGTCAACCTGTTTATGGACTACGAAACCTTTGGCGAGCATCAATGGGAGGATACCGGCATTTTTGAGTTTCTCAGGAAACTGCCCGAAGAAATACTGCGTCATCCGGACAACGATTTCAAAACGCCCTCACAAGTTGCCTCAGCCTATGAGGCGGTCGGGACGATTGACGTGCCGCATCCGATCAGTTGGGCCGATACGGAGCGCGATATCTCGGCGTGGCTGGGCAATGCCTTGCAGCAGAATGCCATTGCCGAGCTGTACCAACTTGAGCAGCGCGTCAAACAGACCGGCGATGCGGCGCTGCTGAGCGACTGGCGAAAACTTCAGATATCCGACCATTTTTACTATATGTGCACCAAGTATTTTGCCGACGGGGACGTGCACAAGTACTTCAATCCCTTCAACAGTCCGTACGACTCATACATCAACTTCATGAATGTGATGGATAATTTAAAAACGCGTTGCCTGATGCACGAAAAATTGAAACCCGACTTAACGATGGTCTAACCGAGAGATGAGCCCATGAAGATGCCCGACGTGAGACAAAAAGCCAGGACCCTCGGCATAACGCCAGGTAAAATGAAAAAAGTCGACCTGATTCGTGCGATT
>SKKI01000177.1 GCA_007121565.1 Phycisphaerae bacterium | reverse complement strand
TGGGCAGGATGAATGTCGAAGCTGAGCCCGAGGCGCTGGCGTTTCTGGCGACCATCTGCGACGGCGACGCGCGCAAGGCCCTGACCGCATTGGAAGTGGCGGTATTGTCGCAGGCCAAAGCCGAAACGTCCGAAAATGTGCCGCTGACCCTCGATATCGCTAAAGAATCCACCCAAAAAAAGTCGATTCAATATGATGGCACCGGCGATACACACTACGATTTGGCCAGTGCGCTGCAAAAGTCGATGCGCGGCTCAGACCCGGACGCAACGGTCTATTGGCTGGCGCGGATGATTGTCGGCGGCGAGGATGTGCGGTTTATCGCCCGCCGGATTGTGGTTTGCGCCGCCGAAGACGTGGGCAACGCCGACCCGACGGCCACGATATTGGCCGCCTCGGCGATGCAGATTGCCGAATTTATCGGTTTTCCGGAGGCGCAACTGCCGTTGGCCCAGGCCGCTATATACATCGCCTGCGCTGCGAAATCCAACGCCTGCGCCAATGCGATCTGGCAGGCGTGCTCGGATGTGCAGTCGGGCCGGACGATTCCGGTGCCGCCGCACCTGCGGGATGCCCATTACGCCGGGGCCAAAAAGCTCGGCCACGGCGCGGGCTATCAGTATCCGCACAACAGTCCGCACGGGTTTGTCCGGCAGGACTATCTGGGTCAAAAACTCGATAAGCCGTATTATCAGCCCAAACATATCGGACGTGAAAAAAAGATTGCCGAGTATTTACAGCAATTGAATAGTTATGTACAACAGATGAGCGAACAGCGGCCCGAAGAGCCACGAAAAGGATAGATGATGGATAAAAACCAGATGCGTCGCGAATTGAAAAGCCGCCTGGCTCAGATTCGCCCGGACGAGCGCACTGAAAAAAGCCGCACGATCTGCGGTTATATACTGGACTCGGAGCCGTTTCAGGCCGCGTCGGTGGTGATGCTGTTTTTATCGCTGCCGCACGAAGTGGACACGACGCCGCTGATTCTGGCGGCCTGGCAAAAGGGAAAAACCGTTGCCGTCCCCAAAGTTTCGTGGGAGCAGCGGCATATGATTCCGGTGGAAATAAACTCGCTGGAAACCGGATTGAAAGAAGAACGTATGGGGCTTCGCAATCCTGTCTCGGGGGTTCCCGTGCCGTATGAGGATATCGGGATGGTTATCACGCCGGGGCTTGGGTTTGATCGCCGCGGCAATCGCCTTGGGCGGGGCGGGTCGTACTATGACCAGTTTTTTTCGGCGCACAATATCCAGGCCGCCAAGTGGGGCGTCGGTTTTGCCGTGCAGTTGTGCCCCCAAATCCCGACCGTCCCGCACGATGTGCCGATGGATGTGATCGTCACCGAGCAGGGGGTGATTCGGTGCGCTGCGGAGTGAGTGATCGTCATAATTGTTTTTTGATCGTTAAATGGCAATGATAAAGCAGTAATAGACTTTTTGGAGGTCTTGTTTTGGCTCAACTATTTAAACCTTATGTCTCAGGTCGGCAGCGGCGCGGCAGCCGGACGAAAAAGCTGATGCTGGTGCTGATTGTGGTGATTGTCGGTATGGTGATTCTGATCAAGAGTCAGACATCCAACGAATCGGCCTCGGCCGAGCCGGCCCAGATACCGCAGGTTGCGCTGGAGGATGTTTTGCCGCCTACGCGCAGTCCGGCTCGGCCCGCTGAAGAGGCCGCGCCGTCGGTTGATGAGACGGTAGAACCGGCCGAACCGGAACCTGAGCCGGAACCGGAACCTGTAGATGAGCCGTCCGACACAGTTGTCAGCCCGGAGATATCTGTTGAACAGACCGAGCAGACCGCAACGGATAAAACCAGCCTTCAGGCCCAGCAATTGATCGAAGAGGCGCTGGACCTGCGGGACAGCGGCCGGATTATCGCCGCCCGCGATAAGCTCAACCAGGCGCTGCATATGCAGATCAGTCCGCAGATACGCACCGGCGTCAAGAAACAGATGGCTGCGCTGGCGGACAAGTGGCTGTTCAGCCGAGACGTCCTGCAGGACGATACACTGACCGGCCATTACCTGGTCCAGCCGGGTAACCTGCTGTCCACGATCGGCCGAAACCACAGGGTGCCGCATGAGATTTTGATGCGGATCAATGGAATCGAGCGGGCCGAGCTGCTGCGCGCCGGCCAGCGCATCAAGGTGATCCACGGGCCGTTTCACGCGGTGGTCAATCGCAGCACGTTCACGCTGGATTTATACTTGCAGGATGTGTATGTCAAAAGTTACGGGGTGGGGCTGGGTCGGCCTGAACACACCACGCCGACGGGCCGCTGGCTGGTGGCCCCGGGCGGCAAAATGGTCTCGCCGACCTGGACGGACCCGGACAGCGGCAGGACGTATAAGGCCAGCGATCCGGATTACCCGCTCGGCTCCCGGTGGATCGGGCTGGAGGGCATCGAAGGCCAGGCCCGCGGACGCACCGGGTTTGCCCTGCACGGCACGCGCGAACCGGAGACGATCGGCACGCAGTCCAGCCGCGGGTGTATCCGCCTGCATAACGGCGATGTGATAGAATTATATGAGATGCTCCAGACCGGGCATTCAAATGTGCAGGTTGTCGATTAAATCGGCAGCAGCGCCCTATGTGCCTGTCAGACGACATTGATAAGCCGACACGAACACAGCAGCGAGCGAGGACAGACGATAGACAAGTCCAGATCGACATTTTGTTCGACGCGTATTCGGATACTGGCCGTTTCGATTGCGGTGCATCTGGCGGCGCTGACCGTGTTGGGGTCGGTCCATTTTAATCGACGTGCGGACGGCCCGGCCGAGCCGGTCTCGGCTGAAGTGTCCGTCCACACCGTTGAGCGGATAATCGAAACGCCCGCCCCCAAGCCCAAGCCGAAGGTCGCCCCGGCGCCAACGATTGAAACGCCGCCATCCCCGGAGACTATGTCGCCTGTAGAGGCGCCCGTTGAGCCCACAGCGCCGCCCGCTGAGGCCCCGAAATCCCGTGCGCCCGAGACGGTGCTGTTTTCCGGCACACATACAGCGGCACAACGGGTCTGTTATGTGATTGACGGCTCGGGCAGTATGTTCGGGCTGATGTACCTGGTGCGGCAGCAGGTGCGGGAATCGATTCTTGGACTCTCCGGCGAGCAGTCATTTAATGTGGTGTTTTTTATGGCCGGCGGGCAATTGCTGCAGGCCTTTGACGGCCGGCTGGAGCGCGCCGGGTCATCGGCCCGGGCCGAGGCTCTGAATCTGCTTGGGCGGATCCGCCCGGAAGGCCAAACCGATGGCCAGGCGGCGCTGGAAGCGGCGCTGCGGATGCGCGACCGCAATGGCTACGGGCCGGAAGTTATTTACTTTGTTACGGACGGGTTTGATCTGAAAGACGATGGCGGACGGGCATTCCT
>SKKI01000068.1 GCA_007121565.1 Phycisphaerae bacterium | reverse complement strand
GCGCTGTTTGAGGTGTTCGACGCATTTGTCGGAGACGTCTTTTTTGCGGCTGCGGGAACCGCTTTTGACATGAAACGCAAAGGGGTCGGATTTGTTGCATGAGCCGAGAATCGTGCCGCCGACGGTCAGGATGTTGCTGACCTGGTCATAGGCCAGCGGGTGCATCCGGTTTTCGATCAGCCCCAGAAAGCCGTCCTCGATGCCCCACACCTCGGCGCCGTATCGGCTGATAGCCGTCTTGGTCACCGCCCGAATCACCGCGTTGAGCCCCGGGCAATCCCCCCCGCCGGTCATCACCGCAATCCGTTTCATTCGTTTTTTGCCTGCCATTGCAATCGTCTCCATAATCAAAGTTTGCCCCCGGCGTCACGCCCCATCGGGCCAAAGCTCCCCTCCTTACTAAGGAGGGGACGTCCTGCGCCAGCAGGACAGGGGTGGTTGCGTCATCCCGTGCCAGTTCGTCGTTGTTATCTATACTACCTCTTTGGCCGCATGGCGGCCATGGAATTTTTCTGTTTTATACCCCCTCCCCCGCTGCGCGGGTACTCCCCCTTCGCAGGGGGAGAGCTTTTTCTTGGCTGCCATCCTTTTTCAAGATGTAATTATACCCGAAATCAGCCCAAAAAACAACCCAAAAAGCCTCGGCGCGGCGGCGGGGGCTTGATGGGGTTTCTTCGCACCGCCGCATAAACAATACGTTTGGCGGAGGCATAAACAAAAAAACACAAAAACTGGAAAATACTTATCTAATAAGATTAAAATAGCCGAAGAAATATAAGAAATTTTGCAAAAATGTGTTGATTTTGTGAAACGCGCCGTATAAAGTTTTTATAAACAGAAACAATTGAGAGTTTCAAGGTCTTTAGTTGACATTTGCCTCAAAGGAGGTCCCGATGCTTGGAATCGAAGACAACGGTGTTTTGGCGGCCTATTTATTGTGCGTGTTCAGTGCCGCGCTGTGCATTGTCTATGGTGCGCTGAACTGGAACCGCGGCGACGAGCCGGTCGAGCCGGACGATGTCAAATGGGTCGCCGAAGAGAAGAAAGTGGAAGAGGAATTCTAAGCCGTCCGGTGGTTGATATAAGCACAGACCGGGCAGGTCAGATTTAAGGAGAGACCGATATGATTGCACAAGGTGTTGGCATCACAGAGATCATCGTAGTTTTGATCTATTTGCTGGTGATCGTGTATTTGGGGATTATGGGCTTTTTGAAAACCAAAAGCTCAACGGACTTTTTGGTGGCCGGGCGGCGGGTGCATCCGTTTGTGATGGCGATGAGTTATGGGGCGACGTTCATCTCCACCAGTGCGATCGTCGGATTTGGCGGCGTGGCGGGGCTGTTCGGGATGAGCCTGCTGTGGCTGACGTTTTTTAACATTTTTGTGGGCATTTTTATCGCCTTTGTGTTCTTTGCGCCGCGGGCCCGCCGGATGGGCCACCATCTCGATGCGCACACCTTTCCGGAGTTCTTGTCCCGCCGGTATGACAGCCGGTTTATCCAGATATTTGCCGGGGCGATCATCTTTTTGTTTATTCCGCTGTATGCCGCAGCGGTGCTGATCGGCGGCAGTGTGTTTGTCGCGACCGTCTTTGATGTGCCGTATGAGGCGGCGCTGCTGATCTTCAGCGTCATTATCGCCGCGTATGTGATTGTCGGCGGCCTCAAGGGCGTGATGTATTCGGATGCCCTGCAGGGCTCGATTATGTTCGTCGGGATGTTCGCTTTGCTGATCTTCTGTTATGCCCGGCTCGGCGGGGTGGCTGCGGCCCACGAGAAATTGACCGATCTGGCGCCGCTGGTGCCGGGGACGCTGCAGGCGATCGGCCATCAGGGCTGGACGGCGATGCCCAAATTCGGCTGGGGCGATATCCAATACAATCTGTGGTGGATTGTCATCAGCACGATTACGCTGGGTGTAGGCATCGGTGTACTCGCTCAGCCGCAGTTGGTGGTGCGGTTTATGACGGTCCGCAGCCGCCGCGAGCTGAATCGGGCGACGCTGGTCGGGGGGCTGTTTATTATCGTAATGACGGGCGTGGCCTTTACGGTCGGGGCGCTGTCCAATGCATATTTCTCCGAATTCGGCCCGGAGATGACCGGCCGCGTGGTCCAGATGGTGGATGAAGATAAAGGACTGGCCGTCCTGCAGGTGATGCAGCAAAATGACGTCGGTCTCTGGGAAGATGTGGAAGGCCAGATGGCCCCGGTCAAGCTTTTTGGCGAGCCCAGCGAGCAGGTGGCCTTTGGCGAAGGTCAAACAGCGGCCTTGCAAACAGGACGCAGTATTTCAATTGTCTATGCCAGGGGCACAGCCGATGAGATCATCCCGACCTATATCACCAGCGCCATGCCCAAGTGGTTTGCCCTGCTGTTTCTGCTGACGCTGCTGTCGGCGGCGATGAGTACGCTCAGCAGCCAGTTTCATACGGTCGGTACAAGCATCGGCCGCGATGTCTATGAGCAGGTCACCGGTCAGCATCGCATCAGCATGACCATCACCCGTTTCGGTGTGGTCATTGGCATCTTTTACGCGGTAGTGATCAGTTTTTATGCCCGTGAGAGCACCTTTATCGCCCGGGCGACGGCGATCTTTTTCGGGCTGTGCGCCTCGGCGTTTCTGCCGGCGTTTATCGGCGGACTGTTCTGGAAGCGGATGACCCGGGCCGGGGCGATCGTCTCGATGATCGTCGGGTTTGTGATTACAGCCTTCTGGCTGACGTTTATTAAGGATCAGGAGGCCGCGGCGATCGGGCTGTGCAACGCCCTGTTCGGCACGACCTCGCTGCTCAAGGATGTGCCCAACTGGCCGGTGGTCGATCCGGTTATTGTCGCGCTGCCGATCGCGGCGGTCGTGGCAATTGTTGTCAGTCTCTTTACCCAACCGCCCTCAAACGAGCATCTGGACAGATGCTTCAAAGGCGCTTCGTTATAAATGCCAGAAGACAGAAGACAGAAGTCAGAGATGTAGATGTCCGGCCAATGCCGGGCAAAATGAATCATGATTTTGGACAGAGATTTCAGGAGAACATTATGAAACGACGTATCGAAATGATTGTGGTTATGATGGCGATGGCGGTTGTCTGCGGGGCGGCAGGCGCCGACGTATCGGATGTGGTCGATGAGCCGACCAGGCACTGGCACGAAATCGACACCGACTGGATGGATACCTTTCACGAGCCGTTGGAGGGTCTGGAAATGGGACTCGATTTGCGGCTGCGCAATGTCTATGCCCGCAATATCTTAACGCTGAATGACAGCTTCGGCGGCGCCGAAAACTGGAATAATTATCACTGGCAGCGATACCGGTCGCGCTGGTTTACGCGGTGGCATCTGGACGAGGATATCACGTTCAACACCCGGCTGGTGTGGGAGTTTTGGACGCAT
>SKKI01000153.1 GCA_007121565.1 Phycisphaerae bacterium | reverse complement strand
GACTGCGCCGATGTCGGGGTTAAGGCGGCGGTGATCGTCTCCTCAGGGTTCAAGGAATCCGGGCCCGAGGGCGCTGAGCGCGAACAGACGATTTTGGGCATCGCCAGACCGGCCGGGCTTCGGATTATCGGACCCAATTGCATCGGGATTATGGTTCCGACCAGCCGGCTGAATGCCAGTTTCGGCGGTGATCTGCCCGACGCCGGGGGCATCGGGTATTTTTCGCAATCCGGCTCGCTGTTGGCGGCCATCGTGGATATGGCCCGCGCAACGGGGCTGGGCTTCAGCAAACTGGTCAGTATCGGCAACAAGGCCGATGTGAATGAGCTGACGCTGATCCGTGCGCTGGGCGAGGATGACGAGACCCGCGTGATCGCCGGTTATCTTGAAACGATTGCCGACGGGGACGCCTTTATCCGGGCTGCCGAGCGGATCAGTCGAGCCAAGCCCATTCTGCTGATGAAGGCCGGCTTTACCGAGGCCGGGGCGCGGGCGGCCTCCTCCCACACCGGTCGGCTGGCCGGCGCCGAACATGCCTTTGAGTGTGTCTTTGAACGGGCCGGGGTGGTGCGATGCGACTCGATTAAGGATCAGTTTGATTTTGCTCGGGCGTTTGCCAATCAGCCGCTGCCGGCCGGGCCGCGGGTGGCGGTGATTGCCAATGCCGGCGGGGCGGGGATTATGGCCACCGACGCCATCGAGCGCGAGGATCTGCAGCTTGCCGAGTTCACACCCGAGACGCAAAGCCGTTTGGCACTGTCGGAGGAATTATCGCGAGCGGCCAGTATCGCCAACCCCATTGACCTGCTGGGCGATGCGCTGTCGGACCGGTATGAATTTGCGCTGCGGTCGGTGCTGGACGATCCCAATGTGGACGCGGCGCTGGTGCTGCTCAGTCCGCACGCGATGACCGCCTGTGAGGAGACGGCCCGGTCGGTGGTGCGGGTCGTTGAGCAGACCGGTTATAAAAAGCCGGTGCTGGCGTGCTTTCTGGGGGCCGGTCGCGTGGCCGAGGCGGTCAGCATTCTTCGCAAGGGGCGCGTGCCGCCGTACGACTCGCCCGAAAGCGCGATTAAAACCATCAAAATCATGTGCCGTTATGCCAAGTGGAAGTCGCGTCCCAAGCGTGTGGTCAAGCTGTTCAGTGTCAACCGGCGCAAGGTTGAGCTGATTATCGAACGGCACCTGCGGCATAACCAGCTTGAAGTAGGCGAGATGGAAACCAAAGAGGTGCTCGAGGCCTATGGGTTTGTTGTGCCGCAGGGCGATGTGGCGACCACGCCGGAGCAGGCGGCCAGCATCGCCAACCAGATCGGCTATCCGGTCGTGCTGAAGATCTGGTCACCGGAGATACTGCACAAAGCGGATGTCGGCGGGGTCAAAACCAATGTCACCAGCGAACAGGACGTGAAGGATGTCTTTGATTTGATGATGTACCGCATCCCGAAAAAAGCGCCGCACGCCAATATCCTGGGCATTTACGTGGAACGGATGTGCAGCGTCGGGCGTGAGGTGATTTTGGGAATGAACCGTGATCCGCGATTCGGCCCGCTGATGATGTTCGGGATGGGCGGCAAACTGGTGGAAGTGCTCGAGGACGTGGTGTTTTACCCGGCGCCGCTGACGGCTGACGAGGCCCGCGAGATGCTGGTGCGAACGCGGACGTATAACCTGCTGCGCAGCGCCGACGACGGGCAGGCGGTGGATATTGATGTCATCGCCGAGGGCCTCCAGCGGCTCAGCCAGTTGGTGACCGAGTTTCCGCAGATCAAGGAGATGGATATCAACCCGTATGTGGTCGGGCGCGAAGGGGCCACGCCGATCGCTGTGGATGCGATGATGACGCTGGAGAAGAGATAGAGGTCACAAGTCAGACGATAGAGGTCAGGGACAGATATGAATACATTTGACTGGAAAACACGGTTTGGGCATTTGGTAACCTCGCCGCGTGAGGCGATCAGGCAGGTCAAATCCGGCGATTCGATTTTCATCGGCACCGGCTGCGGCCAGCCGCAGCACCTGGTGCGCGAAATGATCGAGCACGGCGACCATATTTACGATGCGCATGTCATTCACCTGCTGACGATGGGCGAGGCGCCGTATGCCAACGAGCGGTTTCGCGAAAAATTCAAGATGAACAGCTTCTTTATCGCCGAGAATGTCCGCGGCGCTTTCGAGCAGGGCATCGGCGATTATACGCCGATTTTCCTGTCGGACATCCCCCGTCAGTTCGAAAGCGGGCGCATCCCGCTGGACGTAGCGCTGATTTCCGTGACGCCGCCGGATGTCAACGGCCTGTGCAGCCTGGGGGTCTCGGTGGACATTGTCCGAGCGGCCGCGGCCAACGCCCATCTGGTGATCGCGCAGGTCAATGCGCACATGCCGCGGACGATGGGCAGCAGCTTTATTCACGTCAATTCCATCGACGCGCTGGTGCCGTATGATGAGCCGATTATCCCCGTTGAGCCGGCCGCATCCAGCGAAGTGCTGCGCAGCATCGGGCGCCATCTGGGGCGGCTGGTCGAGGACGGCAGCACCATCGAGTGCGGCATCGGGCGCATCCCGCAGGCGATGGCCGAATTTCTGCACGACAAAAAAGATCTCGGCGTGCATACCGAGATGTTCGGCGACTGGATCATCGAGTTGATCGAGTGCGGGGCGGTAACGTGCAGCAAGAAAACCATCAATCACGGCAAAGTCGTCGCCAGCTTCTGTATGGGAACGCAGAAACTGTACGACTACATCGACAACAATCCCTTCTTTGAGTTTCATCCGACCGAGTATGTCAACGATCCGTTTGTGATCGCTCAGCACGACAAAATGGTCGGCATTAATGTAGGGCTGGAGATCGACCTGACCGGGCAGGTCTGTGCAGATTCGCTGGGCTACCGGTTTTACAGCGGCATTGGCGGGCAGGTGGATTTTATCCGCGGCTGCGCCCGCTCGCGCGGCGGCAAGCCGATCATCGCGATGCCCTCGACCGCCAAAGACGACACCGTCTCGCGGATCGTGGCCAAGCTGACCGACGGCGCCGGCGTGGTGACCACCCGCGGCGATGTGCATTACGTCGTCACCGAGTACGGCATCGCCTACCTGCACGGCAAATCCATCCGCGAGCGGGTGCTGTCGCTGGTCAACATTGCCCACCCCAAATTCCGCAGGGAACTGATTCAGGCGGCCAAGGCCCAGCAGTATATCCAGCCCGACCAGATTGAGCTGGAATGGGAGAAGGTGCGTTATCCGTCGGAACTGGAGCGGTATGAGACGCTGCGCGACGGAACCGAGATCTATTTCCGGCCCGTCCAGCCGACCGACGACTCGGCCCTGTCGGACATGCTGTACTCGCTGTCGCCGACATCGGTGCGGCGGCGATACTTTACCCACACACG
>SKKI01000160.1 GCA_007121565.1 Phycisphaerae bacterium | reverse complement strand
GGAAGCTGCAGGTCGTGATGTTCGAGAATCCTGTTGTCCAGCCGACCGATCCGCACCAGCCCGAAGAAGCTGCTGTTCTTGACCTGGCCGGGGTCAAACTCATCGGTGACCAGCAGCTCGTCCCAGTTCTCCGCATTGTTGCCGTTTTTGACCAACAGTTCCAGCTCATCGGCGCGCAATTGCCGCCACGCCGGCAGGGGCTGGGGATTCTGCTGATTGCGCAGGGTGTACTCGTCGTGGCCGGGATGCAGGTACTCGGCGGGAACAAACTGTCTGCCGATACTGCCGGCAGGCTTCATGACAACACGATCCATAAGCGATGCTCTCTAATAGATAAATATCAACTCATAGTGTCCACATTTCGGGGGCCGTCAATCCGGACTCAGACCTCCTTCTCATCGGCCAAAGCATAGCGAAACAAGAGAAAAATCGCAAGAATTAGCCTGATGAACCAAAAATTTACGTTTCAATTTTGTCTTTTCGCTTTTCAATGATATGACAGCATATCCGACCGCAACGCGAACATCTGCCTAAGGTACATTTTTTTCCAAACCCCCGCCGGATACCGTATTTACCCCAGGGCTCAGTGAAGCCGCACTGTTTGCATCGAACGATCCAACCCGGTGCGCGGCGCTGGTATTGGGCATCTGATTCTTTATCCGATAAACGTGTCATTTTCATACGCCTGTTCCTGCATACCCAATTTATCGCGGCCGGATTCGTACCGGATAGGTGATTTTGCTGCAAAATACCCGGTACTCGGCATTCAAAGAAGCCATGTTATCTCCAAAATAATGCGAAAACAGCG
This sequence comes from Phycisphaerae bacterium, assembly GCA_007121565.1. Taxonomy (GTDB): domain Bacteria; phylum Planctomycetota; class Phycisphaerae; order Sedimentisphaerales; family Anaerohalosphaeraceae; genus T3Sed10-213. The sequence goes on along the minus strand of SKKI01000160.1, from coordinate 2,583 downwards.
CCCGGGAGGCCTGTCGGTTCCAACTGACGGTCAGGGGCACGCTGCGATCGGCCGCGATGCGCAGCAGTCTTTCGTCCAGCGGCCAGTTGCCGGCGGCGGCATCGTGCAGCAGCGCCTCATAGGCCCGCAGGCGTGTGCCGTAGCCGGCCTCGCGCAAGAACCGCACCAGCGCATAGACCTGGGCGTAAAAGATCGATGCACGGTCCGAATTGCCGTTGATATCGGTCAGCAGTTGTCCCGGGTTAAGCAGCAGCAGTTCCTCCAGAGGCATCAGGCGATTGTGCATCAGCGCCTGTTTGAGCGAGCCGAGCCGCATCAGGTTGGACGCCGGCTCAAAGACAAACCGCCCCTGCTCATAGCGGCACGTCTCAAAGAGGGTTGCGATGCCCTCATCCAGCCAGCTCGGCAGGCGATAGACAAACAGCCGCTGATTGAACTGATGCCACCCCTCGTGGCCGAGAATCGCAAACGTCTGGCGCCGGCCGATGTTGTAGGCCACACACACGCCGTCGGCGACGTATGCGCCGGCCTGTATTTGCAGATAGACATCCGCATCCGTACCGGCGGTGTCGCGCGTGTAGTGTTCCCACTGATCACGTGTGCCAAACAGGTAGACGACAAACGGCTCCGGGCTGCTCAGCGGCGCCGGCAGTTGACGCTGGTAGGCGCGAAAGGCCGATTCGAGAAACGCCGGGACCTGCCGCAGCATCAGCGGCTCCAGGTGCGTGGTGTAAATGCGGTAGTGAGCGGTGTCGATGGTCAGGCCCTCGCCGTAGGGGTTGTCCCATATCGCCGCATCGCGCACGGCCGGTTCGCTGCGCAGATAGTCGATCAAACCGGCCGCTGTGGCAAGTTCAACGGTCGGCTCGGATGCCGCCGTGTGCTGTCGAGGCGCCGCGGCACATCCGGCCAGTAAAGCCGCCGCCAGCGCCGCACAGAGCAGGCGATATATAGCCCATCGGGATTTTTGTTTATCCATTTTCTAGCTCAATGACGCACAATGAAAATTGCAAACAGTTGCTGTCAATCCTCGATTTCGTTCCAGTCGGCGCCGAAGACCTCGGCGCTGAACAGGTAGGTCTGGACGTCTTTACGCTTCCAGCCGTCCCAGGGCAGACCGGCCTTGTGGGCGCAGCAGTAGCCGAGAAACTCTTCTTTGCTCCAGCCGGTCTCGGCGGCCACCTGCGGCAGAAAACAGCCGCTTTGCCGGCCGTCGGTGATGTAGATGCCGTCAACGCCCAGGCGCAGGCTCATCGGATCGTCGGTTTTTTGCATCGGCGTCAGGGCGGAGATTTCAATATGCAGCGCGGGCAGTTCGTCGGGGCCGATGCGGTCGTGCGCAAAGCGCGGGTCGTGTTGGGCCGAGGAGACCGCCATCTGCGCGACCATCCGGCACAGCGGCTTTTCGGCCTCAAACTGCCCGATGCAGCCGCGCAGCGCGTCGCCGTTTTTGAGCGTCACAAAACAGCCCCGCGGCTCGTTTAGCGCCGGATCGTCGCACACCACCACCGGCGGCGCCGTGCCGGCCACCACCGCTGCCACCGCCTGCTTTGCAATCCCAAGCAGTTTCTTTTTCTGTATCTCATTCATAACCATGTCGTTGAAAAGATTGCCACACAGGCTTGCTGCAGTCTCATTGGAACAGATGTCTGACCTGGCGGAGGATGTAGACCAGGCCGGCCAGCAGGAAGATGGCGATGATCGTGGCGGTGTTGAAGTATTTATCGATCAGAATCCGGGCGCGTCGGCCGAACAGGCGAAACAGCAGCCCCTCGCCGCCGAAGCGCATGGTGCGAAACACGAGGCTGACGCCGACGAACTTGAACACCGAGACCTCGGCCATGCCCCCGACCCAGCTAAAGAGCATATACGGCACGGGCGTCAGGGCCGAGATGGCAATCGCCCAGAAATCGTACCGCTGGTAATACTCCAGGGCCAGTTTTGCGTTGTCGCCCAGGGCCAGCGGCCCGACGCTGATTGTCTCAAAAAACGCCACGACACGCTCCGGCCCGATCGCCAGGCCCAGCAAAAATGAAATCGTCCCGCCCAGCACGGAAAAGACCGAGCAAATCAGCCCGTAATGAATCGCCCTGGCCGGCTTGCCCATCCCCAGCCCGACCACCAGCACATCGGCCGGAATCGGCACACAAATCGGCTCGACAATCGCCAGCACAATCAGCGCCGGCACGCCGAAGCGGGTATCGGCCCAGCCGATGACCCAGTCATAGACCCGACGATGCGGCTGCCACCAGGCATACGTCTTGGATGCGTCCACTGAGGCCGTCTCAGCGGCGGGTGTCGAGGTCATGGGTGTTGTCTGCTGCATAAATCCCTGTTGTCATGAGTCTATCGAACACATAAAAGCATCAGCATAGTGCAAAAGGCCCCGAACGTCAAGCACAAAATCCGGACAAAGAACGCCTGGTGTGTGAGAATATTTTCTGGCAGTCTATGCGGCCGCTTTCCGTATCTTCCAGTAGTTGTCCCATTGCTTGCTGTAATAGAGGCTGGCCAGGCCCATGACGGCCTCGGCGTTGTCCTTATCCCACCGCATTCCAGACCCTTTCAGTCGGCTAGTCAGGC
>SKKI01000228.1 GCA_007121565.1 Phycisphaerae bacterium | reverse complement strand
GGTGCTTTCCTCGCTGCTGGCGGGACTGTCGCTGCGCGTCTCCATGGCCAAACGGCGGCAGGCCTATATCGTCGAATACCAGCGGGCACGTTATGCGCTGGATTCGGCCTTGAAATATGCCCTGGCGACGGTTCCCCGGCAGCGTTTTGAGCTGTCAGAACGCCAGTACCTTCCGGATTTTTCGGACTTGTTTGTCATGAACCAGCAGCAGTATGAAGCGTTTGTGCTGGCCTGGGCCGAAACGGCAACCGACGAACAAATCGAGCAGGTTTTGAAACCCGAGGCACTTGGCTCCCAGACGGCGCAGTTGAGCAGCGCTGAAATGCTCAGTCAATTGTCCAGCATCTTCGGCCTCGGCGCCGACGATGCCAATGTGCCGGGCACGTTGCCCGCCGGGCGATCGCAAACTCAGTCGCCGGCGTATGCTCCCGACGCCGACGATGGGGATGATTATTTTCTCGATCCGGATGATATTGAGGTGCCCGGCCCCTACGGCCCGCCGTGGCCGCATGTCATTGAGCCGATTGAGCTGACCATCGGCACGGCCCGGGTCGTTATGACCATCGAAGATGAAAATGCCAAGATGCCGCTGGCCTGGACCATCACCAATCAGCAGGCGGTCAATAAGGAAGCCGAAGTGGTGCTGAGCATGTTCGGCGACTGGATGGCGATGTCTCCGGACCAAGTGGAGCTGCTGAAGATCCAGCTCGAGCAGATTCATGAGCACAAGGCCTTTCAACTGAATCCCAGCGCTATTCTGCTGCCTCGCCAGCAGCAGCGGCGTCAGACCGCCGCCGAGCGCGCCGCGCAGCGTGCTGAGGATCGCCGTGCCGGCCGCCTGACCACCTCCCGCACGGCCATACGTCGGCGACAGGCGCAGCAGGAAACCGCCAGCCCGACGCACCGGCCGGCGGTGGCCCATGCGGCGGATTTTGCCAAACTGTTCCACAGTTCGCTGCTGGATCGTGATCTCCTGGCTCGGCCGGTGGACCATACGGCGATGCAAAATGTATCCCCCCTGAAGTACCTGTCGCTGTGGGGCTCTCAGCGGGTCAATATCAATACCGCTCCGCGGCATGTGCTTGAGGCGGCACTGGCCTTCGGCGGCGGCGATCCTGTAGATCTGGCCGAGCGGATCATCCGTCATCGTCAGCACACCCCCTTCCAAAGCATTGACGACTTGAAGCAGGCATTTTACAGCGACCGTATGGAAATCGAACGGGCCGGCGACTACCTGACAACACGGAGCAATTTATTCCTGATTCGCGTGGTGGCCCAAAGCGGAAACGCACGCGCGTCCGCTGCGGCGGCGGTGATCAAGGAAGGCACCGATGTCGAGAAACTGGTGGTGCTGTACGATCGCTGAGAACGCCTCGGCGGCGATAAACGTCAATAGGATGTTCAAATGGATAACAGTACATATCAATAAACCGGAGTTGAACACGTGGAACAGAGACAAACGGTAGGCTTGTACCTGACCCGCCGTCAGGCGATGGCCGTCTGGCTGTCTGAAAAAGAGCACGGCACGATAATCGCCGTGCTGGATATCCAGCCGACAGAAGACGCCTCGGCCCAGACCGCGGCGCTGCAGGCGGCCCGCGCCCTGCGGCAGCGCGGTATCCTCTTCGACGAGGCCTATGTCGCGCTGGACGGCGGCTATTACACCCAATACAACCTGCACTCGGAATTCACCGATAGTCGGCAGATCGAAAGCACCATCAAGTATGACACCGAGGACGCCGCCGCGACGGATGTGATGAACCTGGCGGTAACCTTTGCGGTCACCGGACAGGTGGCCGCCGGCTCGGAGGTGATGGCCTTCAGCGCCGACCGCCAGACCGTCACGGATATCCTGCTGGATATTCAGGAAGGCGGGCTCGATCCGGAGATGATGGAGCCGGACGTGATGTGCCTGGCGCGGGCATTGGAGCAGACGCTGGGCATTTCAAAGCACCCGGATACGCTGTATGTGATGGCCGGCGAGCAGAACGGTTATTTTATCCGGCCCGGCAGCGCCGAGTTCGCGCCGACCCTGCGGTCGTTTCTGCTCAACGGCCCGGACCAGCGTACCGCCGCCCTGACGCGGGAGCTGCTGCTGTCAACAGCCGCTGTGGACGGCACCGAGCCGCTGCGGCGCGTGGTCTTTGCCCAGCGGCCCGACGGTGTGGATATCGAGACGCTGGCGGCGCGTACCGGCATACAGATTGAAGTCGAATCGGCCTTTGAGAAACTGCCCTGGGACGCTGCGCCGGATACTGCGGCATCCCCGCAGGCCATCCTGATCGCTGCCGGCGCGGCAATGGCCCCGATGCAGCGCAGCCTGACGGCCGATTTTCGAAAAGATTTTATGCCGTACCAGGGCAAACGCAAGATCATGGAGGCCAGCCTGCGTCTGGTGTGTATTTCACTGACGGTCTTGTTTGCGGCCCTGGGCCTGTTTTTCCAGTCACGCACCTGGCGGGTAAACAGCTATACCGATACGCTTAAGACCAAGATGGCCGAGGAGTACAGCGCGGCCATGTACGGCGCCAGCCCGCCAGGCACCGAGGCGATCACCTCGCGTCTGCGGCGAACGCTGGCCAATGTCCGCCGCGTGCAGGAAGGACTGGGACCGGGCGACGAGCAGTCCGTGCCGGCTCGCCTGACCTTTTTGCTTGAAGCCATCAACGACGCCCCCGAATCGGTGGATGTGATCATTCAGCAGATCGACATCACCGAGCGCACGATGCGCGTCCGGGGCGACACCAACAGCCGGCGGGCCACGCTGGACTTGTTCGAAACGGTCAAGAATCATCCCCGCCTGCGATTCGGCCAGGAACGGATGTCGATGGCCGGCAACCGGGATACCTTTGAATTTACCGTTGAACCGACAGAATGAGGTCTCAGATGAAAGATTACCTGAAAAATCCGTTGTTCTATTATATTACCGCCGCCGCCGTCACCGGCCTGTGGGCCATTGCCGCCGGGACGATGCTGTATCCCCGATCGCAGACTCACTGGCAGCAGGAAAAAGACGACTATGTTGAGGCCCAGACGTTCCTGCAGCAGATCCTTACTCTGGAGCCGCAGCGCCTGGCCCACCACGAAGAAGAAGGCACGGTCACCGGCGATTTCGATTTTACGCCGGTGGTCAATGAGTTTGCCTCGCTGTTTTCGATTCCGCCGGCCAATTTCACGCTCAATACACGCGGCGAAACCCGACAGGCCGGCAAGCGGGCACGCTCGGCGACGCTGCGGATTCAAACGATTGATATCGAAAACGCCGCCAACTTCCTCTCGGCCATGCTCATCCGCTGGCCCGATTTGCAGTGCAACAGCCTGAGCCTTGAGAAACTGCCGCAGGGAAAAAACAACTGGCGCGTCGATATGCGACTGACGTATTACTACTAACTCAAACTGACCGATAAACG
>SKKI01000095.1 GCA_007121565.1 Phycisphaerae bacterium | reverse complement strand
GCCTCGCGCGCGTCATTATAAAACGACATACACAGGCCTTTAGTGGAGATACGTGTCCACAGCAGTTGCCTCAGGCCGTCGGCTCGGTTCAGGATCACGTGGATCATCATGTCGGATTTTTCTGCTGTTTGCGGCACCACCCGATCTCCAAAATCTACAGTATACGCAATCAGCCCCCAAAAGTCAATAGCCGGGTAAAGATCACGACCACAAGCCTATGACTATCCAAAGACTATCCAATAATGAGGCTTATAGCAAGTTGTCGCGATACCAGGCGATGGCTTTTTGCAGGCCGTCCTGGAATTGGACGATCGGTTCGTAGCCGATAAGGGCTTTTGCTTTTTGGATGTCGGCCAGGGAGTGTTTGACATCGCCGGGACGGGGCGGGGCGTAGGTGGGGGCGACCGATTGTCCCGTCATCTCGTTGATCATCGCAATGATGGCGTTGACAGTGATCTTGTCGCCGCAGGCGACGTTAACGACTTCGCCGTTTGTTTTGTTGGGGGCAGCGGCGGCGCATAGATTGGCCTGGACGACGTTGTCGATATAGGTAAAGTCGCGGCTCTGTTCGCCGTCGCCATAGACGGTCGGCGATTCGTTACGCAAAATGGCCGTGACGAAGGCCGGGATGGCCGCGGCGTATTGGCTGGTCGGGTCCTGGTAGGGGCCGAAGACGTTGAAATAGCGCAGCGAGACGGTATCCAGTCCGTACACCTGCGCAAAGACGCTGCAGTAGTACTCGCCGAACAGCTTGGCCGCGGCATACGGCGACTTGGGGTTGGTCAGCATGGTCTCGACCTTGGGCATGGTGGGGCTGTCGCCGTAGGCCGAGGAACTGGCGGCATAGACGAAGCGCCTGACCTTGCTGTCCCGGGCGGCCAGCAGGAGCGTGAAGGTGGCGTTGACACAATGCCGGTGGGTCGTTTCCGGGTCATCCACGCTTCGCGGCACAGACGGCACTGCGCCTTGATGCAGGACGACGTCGATATCCCGCATGGCCCGGCGGGCGACGTGAGGGTCGCCCATGTCCGCCTCGATAAACTCGACCTTATCCAGAATGTCGCCCAGATTGCTCTTTTTGCCTGTCAGCAGATTGTCGATAACCCGGACAGAGCAGCCTTGGCTCACAAGCCGGCGGCAGATGTTGGAGCCGACAAAGCCCGCGCCGCCGGTTACCAGAAACGTATTGGCCATAGCAGGTTCCTCTACAGGTGTCTTGGGTTCAGGGCCTCAGGAATGTACCGGCTGCCGCTGAACCCCTGCGTTTTGGTAATTGTGATAGGATCGATAGACTTCGCGGAAGTATCCGCCTTTACGGCTGCGTACGCCCATCAGGACCGTGCCGATGGCGTTGGCGTTGATATGCCTCAACTCGCGCAGGATACGAATCGCTGCGCCGCGGTGGGTGGTTTCGGCGTTAAAGACCACAAGGGTGCCGTCGGCTTGGGCCGCCAGGGTTCGGGCGTCGCTGACCACCATCGCCGGGCCGTCAATGATGACATAATCAAACTCGGCCTTGCAGTGTTCCAGCAGGGCCTGCATCCGGTCGCTGCTGAGCAGTTCGGCGGGGTTGGCCGGCAGCGGTCCGCCGTCGATGACAAACAGCCCCGGAATGTCGCCGGGCCGAATGATCTGTTTTTCATCCGAGCACTGGCCCATCAGGTAATTGCTCAGGCCGTAATCAGACTGCGAAGCGGGGGTGCCGTTTTCCTGGCTTGGGGGGAACAGGCGTCCGCTCATCGGACGACGGAAATTGGCGTCAATCACCAGCACACGCTTGTCCTCGGTGAGCATCGACCCGGCCATGTTGACCGCGAGGGTGGTTTTTCCGTCGCCGGCGGCCGGGCTGGTAATCAGCAGGGTTTTGTGCGGCCGGCCCGGATCGCCGGACAATTTCAGATTGGTGCGGAGCTGGCGATAACACTCGCTGGTAATGGAATACGGCGCCTCGCGGAAGACATGATACAGATCCGCCTCTTCGAGGTCCCGGTCGTCGTCGGCATGGTAGACCATTCCCATCAGCGGCATCTTGATATGCCGCATGACATCGCTGGGCGTTCGCAGCAGGTCGTTGAGCAGCTCGATGGCAAACGCAAGACCCAGTCCGCCCAGAAGCCCCAGAATAAACCCGCCGGGCAGGAACAATCGCAGCCGCGGAAAGCTGACCTCCAGGGGCTCGGCTGCCCGCCCGGCCGAACGCAGCTTGTGAATACTCGGATCCCTGTCAAGGGTGTTGAGTTTTTCGATCATCATATTCATTTCTTCAAGCTGGTTTTGCATCTCTTCCCGTCGGATGTCCACGCGGGCAAATTCGGCACGGACTCTGTCGATATCCCGGTACTCGGCCTGGGCCTCCTGAAGTCGTCGAGCGGTGGTTTCATGCTGCTGGGACAAAGCGGCCATTTGATCCTGTGCATAAATGTAGTTCGATTGTCGAATAATATCGGCAATTTCATGCTGGCGATGGGCAAGATCGGATCGCATTTGTTCCAGTGCGGCGCGGGTTTCCTTGACGGCACGATGCTCCTCGCCAAAACGGGCAAGCTGCCGCTCGAGCATCGGTTCCATCGACGCAATACTGCTGCGCATTTGCCGTGCGACCGGATCGCGTTCGATCTGTTCACGTACCGCGTCATCAAATTCCAATGCGGTGGCGCGTTCTCGCAATGTTTCAATGACTCTTGACAAGCGACCGCGTTCGCTGTTGTAAAGGGTGACCTGCTGTTCGATGTTGGCCAGCCGTTGATCCATATAGTCACGGAAATTGCTGCCGCCTCTCGTATCCAGCCGGGCAAACCCGGATCCCTCGCGAATATTATCGAGTTCGCCTTGCAGGTTCTCCAGTGAACGGCGGATGGAATCACGTTGGCTGGTTCGCTCGGCCAGTTGTTCGCGGGTGTCCCGGCGGGCGCGTTCGCGCTGATCACGTAAAAACAGATCCACAGCCGTGTTGACGATTCGCTGGGCTTCACGCGGGCTGGCGGCCCGCATGGAGACGACCAGGAATGTCAGGTCGCGCGGCGCCGAGACGCGGAAGTTGCGATCCAGATCGCGTAGGGCTTTACGAACGGCGCCCGCTTCGCTGACGACAGCACCGGTTTCATCGGTTTCGGTAAACTGACGATACCAGTTTGTTTCGCGAACGGTGTCGTGGCGCAGCAATTCCTGAAGCATGTTCTGCTGTGTCATCTGTGCGGCTTTGGTTGCGCGGAACTGAAAGTAGATGTCCCGCTGCGGCTGAATGGCCGTAATCTGGCTGGGGTCCTGCTGGATGGGCGGCAGGACCTCAATGTGCGTCACAGCGGTGTAGCGGGGCATTGTGCGCCGCAGGACAAACCAGGACGCGCCGCCGATAACGGTTCCCAGGACGGTCAGTAAAATGATCATCCAGATGTGCCGCCGGAGGATGCCCATGATTTCCTTGGGGGTCATGC
>SKKI01000082.1 GCA_007121565.1 Phycisphaerae bacterium | reverse complement strand
GCCTGCGGGATGATTATGTCATCTCGGGTCCTGAATTGGAAACGATGTGCGACATCGTCCGCAGCGTCCCCGGCGTGCTCGGCGAGCGGATGCTCGGCGGCGGCGATAAAGGCGCAGCCGGTGCGCTGGTGCTGGCCGAGGCTGCCGACGCGGTCAAACAGGCGGTCGATACCGCTTACCCCCGAAGCCGACCGGCCTTTGCCGATCAATATGCCGTACATACCTGTAAAGTCGTAGACGGAATAAAAGTGCTGAAGGCCATGTTAGGCGACTTGTGACCCGGGTGGACCTGTTTTATGTAGAAATATCTACTGATCGCGATTGAGTTATCCCGTTCCTGCGCAGCTATGTCGTGTTGCGGTATTGAGTTATGGTAAGCGCACGGCCAAGTACACCCCAGGCAAATTGACGGTCTGGCGGCGGGTTGGTCAGGGGGGCGGCGTATGTCAGGCGACCTGATGGGGCAGTAGGCCGAGCTTGGGAGCGGATGATTTGTGCGGCGGCGTCCAGTTTGCCGGCAGCAGGTCGCCGATCTTGGCGGCTGGCCAGGTAGTGACCTTTTTGAGTACGTCATTGAAGTAGGCAAACGGGTCGTGGCCGTGCCATTTACACAGTTAAGTGAACACCCCCGACAAGGAGAGCTTTTGGTGATCCGTACACACACGAAACGGACTGGGCCCTCCATCGCCGCGCAGAACCGGACATACTCAATCGCGATCCGCAGGAGACTTTGCTGATTCATACCCAGGCGAGGTAATCACAAGCCCTTCCTGCCGGGCGATTTCGAGAATTGGACGGCTCCGGTCACGCTCCCATTCCTTTTCGCCGCAGGGAATCGGCTCAATTCGGCTGTCCACGGCCGTCGCCCGCCAGAGCGATTGGATGAGCGGAATTTCACGCACACCGTCAAATTCGGGTGCAATAACGACTAAATCAATGTCGCTCCACTGGTCAAACCGACCGGTAGCAAAAGAACCGAACAGTACCGCCCTGCTGGGATGAATACCGAATGCAGGAAGTGCGGCAAGATATTTTTTTATGAGTTCGGTAATTGTTCGTTCAACCATTTTAATATCTCCGCGGCCCGGCTCAGTTCCTGCCGAACAAACTCCTTATTGACCGGTATTTGCTGTGAATCCGGATATCGGCCTTCAAGTTGATAGGCCCTGAACTCCAGCAAACACGCTTGCTGCTCATCGTTCAAATCCAACGCAGAAATTTTCGAAAGACGAACAAGGTCATGGATTTTCGGGGGCGTTTGTTTCGTGCGCTGGACGACATGGGCTTTGAGCATTTTCTCAATGGCAAGGTGAGCAAAAAAAAGGGTGTGTCGAAAGTGTCCTTTTTCACACAGGCAGCGGGCCGCGGCGAAATCTTCATCGCTACTGTTGACCCAAAACCGGATTTGCTCGGTTATATCCATAAATTAACTGCCTTTAAAGTCCACTAATAAATGTTTACCCGACCACTAACATTTTATTGTACGCATCTGGCAGAGACTATCAAGAATGATTTTGGCCGGGGGCTCTAAAGGCGTTTGACCGGCCGGGATAAATGGGTATAATCAGGCTGAAACAAGATTTATCCAGACGCAAAAGGCTGAGAATGCAAACAAAAAGTGTCAAAGAAATCGCCGCATATGTCAACGGCCGGGTTGTCGGCTCCGAAACGGTGTCGATCAGCGCCGCCTCGACGCTGGACAGCGCCGGGCCGGGGCAGATCACATTTCTGAGCAACCCGCGGTATGCCTCCAAGGTACAGGACACCAAGGCGGCGGCGGTGCTGGTGTCCGAACCGGTCACGACCTCGGCGGTGCAAATCATCACCGAGGACCCGTATTACGCCTTTATGCAGGTGGTGGTGCTGCTGCACGGCCACCGGGAGCACCCGGCCATCGGCATCTCGGACAAAGCCGATATCGCAACGACGGCGCAACTGGGCGACGGCACGCAAGTGGCCGCCTTCGTCAGCATCGGTCAAAATACGACCATCGGCAAAAACTGCTATTTTTACCCCGGCGTCAGCGTCGGGCCCAATGTCCAGATCGGCGATGACTGCATTTTTTACCCGAACGCGGTCATCTACGACGGCTGCTGCATCGCCAATCGCGTGATTATTCAATCCAATGCCTCGGTCGGCCAGGACGGCTTTGGCTTTGCCACCCATAAAGGCAAGCATCACAAAATACCGCAGATCGGGCGGGTGATTCTCGAAGATGACGTGGAAATCGGGGCCGGCAGCGCCATCGAGCGCGGCACACTCAATGACACCGTTATCGGCAAAGGCAGCAAAATCGGCGATGCGGTCGCCATCGGACATGGGGCCAAGATCGGCCCGCACTGCCTGCTGGTGCCGCAGGTGGGCATTTCCGGCTCGGCCACGCTGGGCCATCACTGCGTACTCGGCGGCCAGGCCGGCGTTGTCGGGCATATCAAGATCGGCAACGCCGTCAAAATCGGCGCCCAGGCCGGCGTGATCAACAACGTCCCGGACGGTGCAGCCGTCGTCGGCGCTCCGGCCATTGACGCCTCAAAGGCCCGCCGGGCCTACACCCTGATCGAGTACCTGCCGGAGATGAAACGAAAAATCAAAGGCCTTGAACGCAAAGTGGACAAGCTCACCGGTGATCACGAGTCAGACTAATCCGCCCGTCCTGGGCCTGATCGCCGGCGAAGGGCGTCTGCCGTTTATGGTCGCCGACGGCGCACGGCAAGCCGGCCTGAAGGTCGTTTGCATCGGCCTGTCAGGCAGTGCCAGTCCGGACCTGGCCGGGCATGTGGACGAGTTCATTGCCGGTGCGGTCGCCCGCCCCGGCGGCTGGCTGCGAAAACTGCGGCGGCGAGGCGTCAGCCGGGCGATCATGGTCGGTCGCGTCGCCAAAACCCGGATTTTTACGCCGTGGCGCATTGTAACGTATCTGCCCGACTGGCGGGCGCTGCGAATCTGGTATGTCAGGCTCCGCGGCAAGGACAAACGCAACGACTCTGTGCTCAGCGCAATCGCCGAGGAGTTCGCCTCCGGCGGCATTGACCTGGAGAATTCAGTGATGTATTGTAAAGACCATATGGCCCATGAAGGGGTGATGACCCGCACGCAGCCGACCGCCGCGGTCCGGGCCGATATCGAATTCGGCTGGCCGCTGGTGCTGGAAGTCGGGCGGCTGGATATCGGCCAGGCCATCGCCGTGCGCGAACGGGAGATATTTGCCGTCGAAGCCATCGAGGGCACCGCCGAGATGATCCAGCGGGCCGGGACGCTGTGCAAAAAAGGCGGCTGGACACTGCTCAAGGCGGCCAAACCCAATCAGGACTTGCGGTTTGATATGCCCTGCGTCGGCCCCGATACCATCAGGGACCTGCACCGCCACAAGGCCGCCTGCCTGGCAGTCGAAAAAGAGCGAACCATCCTCATCGACAAACCCGACACCCTGGCCCTGGCCGACAAACTCGGTATCGCCGTGGTGGGC
>SKKI01000102.1 GCA_007121565.1 Phycisphaerae bacterium | reverse complement strand
TGTACATACACCCGTCCATCGGCATCGGCCGCCACGCCGAAGCCTCGCACCTGGGCGTCCTGCGGACGTTCATAAACCCGCATCGAATCGATCACCTCCAGTTGCTCCGGCCCGGCCACCACGCCGATGAGCTCTCCCTGCGGGTCGTATTCCTTGATACGCACCAGCCCCTTTTCACTGGTGATATAATGGCCGTTGGGCAACACCGCCAGGGACGCCGGATTGCAGCAGCCGCTAAAGCCTTCGATGCCGATGGACGGCCGGCCCCACCACCATTCGCGGTGGCCGTCGATGGTCCAGGCCTCGACCAGGTGCCGCCCGGAGTTGACGATCCGCAGCAGCCCGTCCGGGGCCGCGGCCAGGTTAAACCCGTACGGGCTGGGAATCACAAAGCCCGGATGATTGCGGTCGGCATCGCGCTGACCGAATTGCGCAACGACTTGGCCCTCTGTGCTGTACCGCCACACGCTCCTGATGCCGGCATCGGCGGCAAAGATATAGCCGCCCTGCAGCGCCAGCGAGGTCAGCAGGGCCTGCTCATGCGGACGCTGCCATTGAGCGATGACAGCGCCGTTTGTGTCGTACACCGCGATGTGATCGATCAGTCCGGCATACAGCAGCCCGTCGGCGTCCGGCGCGATCGCTATCGGCTCGGCCGGGCAGTCAATGGTTCCAAGGCGCCGGCCGTCGCTGCTGAATTGGACGATCTGCTTATCGCCGGCCACCCACAGCGTATTGTCCGGACCCACAGTAATCACACGGCTTTGCGCCAGGCCGGTCGGGAATGTCTGGCCGATCTGCTCGTACAGGATTAAATCCGGATCAATTACGGCGTATTCGGACAGATCATAGTTATATTCCGGCCCCAGCGGCGCCAGCGGCCTGTCGGCGTCCATCAACAAAAACGCCGCTATCGCCGCAATGCCGGCGACAATGACGACAGCGATGCCGATGAGCGTTGTCTGTGTTGTTCCTGATCCGGTTCGCATAGATTATCTGTCCATTTGTCCCAATACCCCTTACTTTTACTGTAGTATAGATTGCCCCAAAAAACAAGCCTCTTTGCGATTATTGTGCTGACACATCGACACAGACCATCGTCGTCAAATCGCGCACAATCAGCCGCCCGTCGGCCATTGCCGGCGGGCCCCAGCTTTCGTGGCCATCCAGGACCCTGGCCCGGGCAAGCAATTCAAATCGATCCGGCCTGGCCCGCACCAACGACAGCAGACCGTCGTCATTCAAGATATAAATCAGCCCGTTGGCAATCATATACGCCCCCAGGCCAAACCGGTTTTCCGAGCCGCTTGTCCAGCGGATCGTCCCGTCCGGGTCCATACACACGAGTTGCCTGTCGGGCCGCACGCCGTAAATGTGACCCTCGTGATAAATCGGCGTCTGCTGGTCGGAGCCGAAGACCTGCGGTTGCTGTTCAAACAGCTCCTCGGGGACAAATTCGCCCGATTGCTGCTCAATTTGCAACATCATTGCGCCGCGATTGTACCCGCCGGAGATAAACACCCGCCCGTCGCCGACATCGATCGGCGAGGCGATACCGATGCGCAGCCGCCAGGCGTCGGTTTTCCATAATATCTCGCCCGTCTCGGCCGCAACAGCTGCGATACCCTCGTTGGCCGCATACACATACGCCGGGACATTGTCAAATTCCGTCGGCAATATGGACGTGTGCGTCATCTGCCAGCGGTCAAAGGTCGGCGCCTCCCATAGCACTTGCCCGGTTGCCAGCTCCACCGCCATCATCAGCGTCTCGGTGCCGACCGGTGCGAGGATTACAGTATCATCGACGATCAGCGGACACTGCCCGGCATACCACAGCGGCTCGGTCGTGCCGAATTCTCGCACAAGGTCAATCATCCACAAAAACTCGCCCGTCTCGGCGTCCAGGCACACCACGTGGCATTTGGGCCCGATGGTGACCACATAATCATCATTGACCGCCGGGACGGTGCGGCTCATCCCGTGATTGCGACGCACCACCACCGGGTAGGAGTACCGCCAGATTTCACGTCCGTCATCCAGCGACAGGCAGCGAATCGCGTCCCGCTGGTTGTCCATATCGTAATCGATGATATACACGCGGCCATTGTGCACCGCCGCCCCGGCGTATCCTTCACCGAGGTCAATGCGCCACAACTCCGGCAGGCCCTCGCTGGGCCAGGATTCGGCCAGTTCGACAGACGGATCCTCGAGAATGCCGTCACGGTGGGGTCCGCGAAAGCCCGGCCAGCTTGCCGTGATCGACGAGGGCTGCCCGTCGAATGTTTCCAGCGTGCCGGTCAGATCCACCGGTTCGTCGGATATTTCGGGCGCCTCAGGCCGTCCGTCCAGCCCCGCCACACGCGGCTCAACCGTAAACGCATGGTAGCGATAAATCCAGTCGATCACCGCCCCTGAGGCTGTGGCCGCGACGATGATCGGTATTATCCATCCGATTGCATGCTTCATCAAAGCTTCATTCTTAACGTATATTAGTGCAGGGCGAGCCGTGCCCACCCCAACTTATTCATTGCGCAAATTATCCAGCAAATTCCGCTTCAGCGCCGCCCGCGAGGCCAGCGCGACCCACAGCAGGCCGCACAGGAAAATCACCACCGGCAAAAGCACCGCTGTTATAACCGCAGCGGTCCCGGCGGTCAACACACTCGGCAGGACAGCTACCGCCGCCGCGACGCCGCCTGCCAGCAGTCCGGCCGCGAACAATCCTGAATGCTCGGCCAGTAATACCTTTCGGATTGTCGTCTTGGAAAAGCCCATCGCCTGCATCATCGCCAGCTCACCGCGCCGATCCATGACGTTAAACAGCAGCACCAATCCGGCCCCGACACTGCCGAGCACAAGGCCCAGTCCGCCGAGTGCCAAAAAGACCGCCAAATAGGTATTTTCTACCCGTAAAAAGTTTTGCAGAATCGACTCGGTCGTCATCACCTCCGCCCCGGCGTCTGCCAGTTGGCGCGACAGTACCCGGCCAAGGGCGTCGGCGCTGTCATGATCGGCATCGACCAGAAAAACGCTGTAGCCGGCCTCAGAGGCGAACCGGTCGATAAAATCACGTTCGTTGATTAAAAGACGCCCCTGGAAGACCGAATCTTGCATAATAGCGACAATTTTCAGATTAAATTCCTGTCCCCGGTCGTCGGGCATCGTGAGCCTATCGCCCAAATTCAGCCCCAGACTCCAATAGACCGTCGCATAGTCCCCGATGGCGGGAATGGTATTTTCGTCGATAGATTCTGTCAGCAACGTCCAGGGCGAGTTGCCTGACCGCTCGGCGCTGCGAAACGCGAACGCCTCGCGCCGGGCAAACTCCTCCGGCTCCACGCCCAGCACGGTAGGCTGCTGGGCACGGTGCAGGTTCAGGCAGCTTGCATCATCGCCGCGGCGCTGACGCATGGACACAAAGGCCGGCTTCTCGGCGATATCCGCCTGTCGCGCGAGCCGCTCGGCGAAGGCCTCATCCGGC
>SKKI01000164.1 GCA_007121565.1 Phycisphaerae bacterium | reverse complement strand
GGACGCGCCGAGACCGCCTGGGGCGTGCTGAAAACCTTCGCCGGCGCCGTCAGCGAAGGGATGATTCCCAATCGATTTGACGACTACGGCAACGCGCCGCACTACAACAGCATCGACGCCTCGCTGTGGTTTGTCCACGCGGCGTTTGCCTGGCTTGACGCGACGAACGATGTGCCGCGTTTTGCCGATGCGCTTTTGCCGGCGATCAGCAGTATCATCCGGTCGTACCGCCACGGCACACGCTTCGGCATCCGGGCCGACAGCGACCACCTGATCACCGGCGGCGACAACGGCACCCAACTGACATGGATGGACGCCAAGTGCGACGGGGTCTGCTTTACCCCGCGGCATGGCAAGGCGGTGGAGGTCAACGCCCTGTGGTACAGCACCCTGCGCCAACTGGCGGCATACTGCACGGCACACCAGGCTGAGGATGCGGACGTTTACACGGAACTGGCCGACCGGGTCGCCGACAGCTTTGTCCGCGTCTTCTGGAATGCCCACGTTGGCTACTTGAACGACTGTATACAGCCCAACGGAATCGTCGATGCCGGCCTGCGCCCCAACCAGATTCTGGCGGTCTCGCTGCCGTATTCGCCGCTTGCACCATCCATGAAGCACAGCATCCTGAACGCGGTCCAATGGGAACTGCTGACGCCGTACGGTCTGCGGACGCTGGCCTCCATCGATCCGCGCTACAAGGGACGCTACGGCGGCCATCAGGGGATGCGGGACGCGGCCTATCATCAGGGGACTGTCTGGCCGTGGCTGATGGGGCCGTATATCGAGGCCTACCTGAAGGTCAACAACTTCAGCGACAAAGCCAAAGACACATGCCGCCAGTGGCTGTCGCCGTTGCTACGGCATCTTGAGCAGGACGCCTGCATCGGCTCGATCTCGGAGATATTCGAAGGCGACCGGCCCCACACGCCGCGCGGAGCATTCGCCCAGGCCTGGAGCGTCGCCGAGGTCCTCCGCGCCTGGTGGTTGATTCACCGATAACAGTATTCAGGCACAGATTTACACCGAATAGCACTGTTTTTTTTAGATCGGTGTCAATCTGGTTTAATTGGCGGCCATAGAATTTTACTTGTTTTATACCCCCTCCCCCGCTTCGCGGGTACTCCCCCTTGACAGGGGGAGAGCCAAAAACTCAAGCTCCTGCCTTTGACAGGGGGAGAGCTTTTTTTGTTCCCCTCCTTTTCAAGGAGGGGTGTCCGCGCAGCGGACGGGGTGGTATCAAAACAGCCCGGCGTTAGCCGGTTTCCACGTAACTTTCAACGGTGTCCTATTGTAGCAAAAGCAGACCGAAAAGGCAAGTGATTTTTCAGTCTGCGGCAGCGTGCATTGCCCGGATCAACACTAAAGGCTTCATCACGGCCGGCCAGTGGGATCAATACGGGCGTAAAAACCAAGAATTGGCGACAATGTTTGCTTGTTCCGGAGTCAATCAACGTCAAAAATCCCCAAACTTTGGGACGTTAATAAAAAAAGCCGTCTCTATTTCAGGTCAGCGTTGATCGCCTCGGCGGCGATGCGGCCCTGGCCCATCGCCAGAATGACGGTCGCGGCGCCCAGCACGATATCGCCGCCGGCATAGACGCGATCCATCGAGGTGCGGCAGTCTTCATCGACGACGATATTGCCCCACTTGTTGAACTGAAGCCCCTCCGTGGTCTGCTGAATCATCGGATTGGCGTCGTTGCCGATGGCCACGATGACCGTATCCACATCGATGACAAACTCACTGCCCTCGATCGCCACCGGCCGGCGACGGCCCGAGTCGTCCGGCTCGCCCAGCTCGTACTTGAGGCATTCCATACCGGTCACATGGCCGGCGTCGTTGCCGAGGATGCGTTTGGGGTTTTGCAGGGTACAGAAAATCACGCCTTCTTCCTTGGCGTGGTGAACTTCCTCGATCCGCGCCGGCATTTCCGCTTCGCTGCGGCGATAGACCAGATAGACCTGCTCGGCGCCAAGGCGCACGGCCACGCGCGCCGCGTCCATCGCCACATTGCCGCCGCCCAGGACCGCTACCTTTTTACTGACCGCAATCGGCGTATCGGCGCCCTGGCCGAACCGGTAAGCCTTCATCAGGTTTGCCCGTGTCAGGTATTCGTTGGCGCTGTACACGCCGACCAGGTGTTCGCCTTCGATATTCATAAACTTCGGCAGGCCCGCCCCGACACCGACATACACCGCATCAAAGCCGTCGTCGTTCATGAGTTGCTCGATGGTGCGCGTCCGGCCGACGATAAAATTACACACGACATGGACGCCCATCTTTTTAAGGACGTCGATTTCCTGCTGGACAATCGCCTTGGGCAGACGAAACTCCGGGATGCCGTACACCATCACGCCGCCGGGTTTGTGAAACGCTTCGAACATCGTCACCTCATGGCCGGCGCGTCGGGTATCGGCGGCGACCACAATCCCCCCGGGGCCTGAGCCGATGACGGCGACCTTTTTGCCGGTCGGCGGGGCGACCTGGGGCACCTTGCCCCGACCGTGGGCCAGGTCCGTGACATAGCGCTCCAGCCGTCCGATTGAGACGCTCATGTTGGGGTCTTTGAACTTTTTGCCCACCGTGCACTGCTCCTGGCATTGGACCTCCTGCGGACAGACCCGCCCGCAGACCGCCGGCAGCAGCGAGGTTTCCTGGATGATCTCAAGGGCGCGTTTGTATTGGCCTTTGGTGATCTCGACAATAAAATCCTTGATGCGGATGCGCACCGGACAGCCCTTCATACAGGGCGCGGTCGGGCATTGCAGGCAGCGCAGCGCCTCGGTTTGTGCCTGCATTTCGGTATAGCCCAGGGCCACCTCCGACATCGTGCCGCGGCGCGCAACCGGATCCTGCGCCGGCATCTCCTGCGGCGCTATCGCGTATCGGTCTTTGGGTTTCAACTGGCCTTTGGCCTCTTTGTCCAGCAATTCCTGAACGTCTTTTTCCTGAGCTTCGGTATTCATCGCGGAGGGATTATTCACCATGTTTATTTCCGATCAAGTCCGATTTTGCATGTGTGATTTTGATACGTTTGCATCGCGCGTTTTTCGAGGTCTTTGTAGGCGTCCATGCGGCGCATCATCATGTCAAAATTAACCTGATGGCCGTCAAACTCGGGCCCATCGACGCACACAAACTTCGTCCGGCCGCCGACCTCGACCCGGCAGCCGCCGCACATCCCCGTCCCGTCAACCATAATCGTATTGAGCGAGACCTGCGTCGGCACCTCCGCCTGGCGGGTTACCTCGCAGCAGAATTTCATCATGATCGACGGCCCGATGACCACCGCCAGGTCGGGTTTGGGCCGGCGACGGCAGATCTCCTGCAACGGCTCGGTCACCAGCGCCTTGCGGCCCTGCGAGCCGTCATCGGTCACAACAATCAATTCGTCGCTGAGGGCTTTGAACTCATCTTCGAGAATCAGCAGCTCTTGTGTCCGCGCGCCCAGAATGGAAATGATCGTATTGCCGGCCT
>SKKI01000306.1 GCA_007121565.1 Phycisphaerae bacterium | reverse complement strand
GAAAAGACCTCGCTGGTTTGACCGGGCTGCAGCTTAAAGACCACCTCTTCGAAAGACGGCACCATCTGGCCGCGAGGGAAATAGCCCAGATCGCCGCCGCTTCCCGGGCAAGCCGAATGTTCATCGGCCAGCGTCGCAAATTTTTCGCCGTTGCGCAGACGTACCAGAAGCTCGTCCATTTGCTGCTTTTGCTGCTGGCTGGAGGTCTGCGAATCGGGATGTTTGACAATGTGGGCGGCTCGGATCATTTCCGGAACACTGAACCGCTCGATATTCTTTTGATAATAGCGACGAATGTCTTTATCTGTGGGTTGGGCAACGGCGCCGCAGATTTTTTCCAGCAATTTTTCAGAGCGGATCTGCTCGGCAGCCTCTTGGCGTACCTTTTGGCGCTCTTGGTCTCCGCCGGAAAGGCGCTGGTGAAGGGGGCCATCCTCGTTTTCCTCCTCAAGAAGACGGCTTATCAAAGCGTCAATGTCGGCTTCGGGAACCTCCGGCAATTCGCGTTTTGCCGCCTGGTTAAATAAGACCTGCTCAATCGTATTTTCACGCGCCCATTCATCCAGACGCTGCTGGCGCTGCGGGTCAGACTGATCGGCGAACGCCTGTTCATAACTCGGACGCATTCGCTCTTTTTCCTGCTCTATACGATCTTGAGCGACCGCTTCACCATTGACATACAAAATCATAAAACTCCTTATTTCTCAAAAGAATTCAAGACCTTTTAAAAACGTCTTGAACTGTACGAAAAACACCGTCTGTAAGTTCACTCTACGCTGAACCCTATCACACCAAATGGCCGGCGTCAAGTTTTTTGCCCCTGTTCTAACCTCATTTATAAGGTTATGGCCAGATAGGTGATATCATATGTTGCCTGTAGAACACTTTTACAAGCAGCGGGGATCAGCACGGTTTGTCCGGCGCTGAAATCAACGGACTTAGACTGCCCGTTGTCAATATGGCCGGCACCGTCCAGGGCAAGCAGTACCTGCATGATGCCGGATTTGAGGTGAACCGTTTGGCCCGATGACACATGGCCCTTATCGACCTTGAATTCACGGGCGTCCACCAGTCGACCGGAGATCGTCGGTGGTGCAATGGGGCAATCATCAAAACAAATACTTTCGAGGGCTTCTTCGAGATGAAGTTGACGCGCACGACCGGTTTGGGGATCAACACGGTTCCAGTCAAAGACGCGGTAGGTGGTATCCGACGGCTCTTGAATTTCGGCGATGACCAGCCCTTTACCGATGGCGTGACACGTTCCGGACGGCAAAAAATGGCACTGACCAACCTTGACAGGTACGCGATTGAGCAGGTCGGCACATGTCCCTTCGCGTATCGCCTGGGCAAAAGCGTCTCGTGTGGTTCCCGGCTTAAGACCTTTGTAGATCACCGCACCCGGCTCGGCCGCGACAATATACCAGCACTCGGTTTTCGGCTGCCCTGTCCCCATTCGCCGGCAAGCCTCAGCATCCGGATGCACCTGGACGCTGAGCACGTCTTTTGCGTCAAGCAATTTGATCAGCAATGGGAACGAACCCGAAAAGCCGGATGTTCCAACGATTTCCGGTCCGTATTGCTTCATAAGTGAGCCAAGCGTGCGCCCTTTCAGCGGGCCATTGAGAACAACCGACTGGCCGTTGGGAAGATCAGCCAGTTCCCAACTCTCGCCGATGGGGACCTCCGGCGGCAGGGCTTTGCCAAACAGGGTCTGAAGGCCTCGCCCGCCCCAGATGCGCTCCTGAAAGAGCGGATCACATGTTAGTGGATAATCAATCATCACTTTAACATAGCATAATTATCAACGTCTGACCAGCGAAAATTGAAATGATAATAATGGTTTGCTTTCGGATTGGACTGTCACGGCTTGGCCAGACGTATCCGTCGGTCATTTCTCAAACTGATGGGTGCAAAGAAATATCTTCCCTTTTTTCTCGGAAAAAACTTTACTTTATTTATTTGGTTTTTATAGTATATTTCTATGCTTAGAAACAAAAGCCAAATAAATTCTTATCTCGAGGAACTTTGTTCTGTATTGTGCCGGATTCAGAGTCCCGAGCAAATGCAGCGGTTTCTCGAGGAGATGTTGACGCCTGCCGAGCGGAAAGATCTTGCCTTGCGCTGGGCGCTGATGCAGCGGCTGATGGACGGCGTCCCGCAACGTCACATTGCCGAGGAGCTGGGCGTGAGCCTGTGCAAGATTACCCGCGGCGCGAAAATACTCAAACAGAACGATTCGATCAGTAAACACCATTTAATGTCGAGGAGACCCCAATGAACCGAAAGATTTTGCTGGACGAGAAAGACATTCCCCGTCAATGGTACAACATTGCCGCCGATTTGCCCACGCCGCCGCTGCCGCCGCTGGGCCCGGACGGCAAGCCCATCGGGCCGGAGATGCTGGCCCCGGTGTTCCCGATGAATCTGATCGAGCAGGAAGTCAGTACGCAGCGGTGGATTGACATTCCCGAGGAGATTCTCGACATTTTATACCGCTGGCGCCCGGCCCCGCTGCGGCGGGCGGTTTACCTGGAGCGACATCTGGATACCCCGGCCAGGATTTACTACAAGGACGAAAGCACCAGCCCGGCCGGCAGCCACAAACCCAATACCGCCGTCGCGCAGGCGTGGTACAACAAGCAATTCGGCATTAAGCGTCTGACCACCGAGACCGGGGCCGGGCAGTGGGGCTCGGCACTGTCGTTTGCCTGTGCGCTGATCGGGCTGGAGTGCAAGGTCTTTATGGTGCGCATCAGCTTCGATCAAAAGCCGTTCCGCAAGCTGATGATGCAGGTCT
Source organism: Phycisphaerae bacterium (assembly GCA_007121565.1). Lineage (GTDB taxonomy): Bacteria > Planctomycetota > Phycisphaerae > Sedimentisphaerales > Anaerohalosphaeraceae > T3Sed10-213. Next base: position 684 of record SKKI01000306.1, on the reverse strand, counting down.
GGGGCGGCAACTGCGTGGCCAGTCCAAGCACCGAAACGCAGGCCGGACGCAACATTCTCGAAAAATACCCCGATACCCCCGGCAGCCTGGGCATCGCCATCTCCGAAGCCATCGAACAGGCGGTGACCGACCCGACCGGCTCAACACGCTATTCGCTGGGCAGCGTATTGAACCATGTGATGCTGCACCAGACAATTATCGGCCTGGAGGCCAAAGCGCAGCTTAAGAGCATCGGCGAAAAGGCCCCTGATATTATTATCGGCTGTGCCGGCGGCGGCAGCAATTTTGCCGGACTGGCATTTCCCTATACCGCTGACAAAATCAACGGGGCCAATATTGAGATCATCCCGGTCGAGCCGCCGGCCTGTCCGACGCTGACGCGTGCGCCGTTTGCCTATGACCACGGCGATACGGCCTGCATGACGCCGCTTCTGGCCATGCACAGCCTGGGCCACGATTTTGTCCCGCCGCCGATCCATGCCGGCGGACTGCGGTACCACGGGATGTCGCCCTTGGTCAGCCAGTGCTGCGTCGAAGGCCTGCACAGCCCGCGTTCCATTGACCAGATCGAATGCTACGAGGCGGCGATGATTTGGGCCCGAACCGAAGGCTTTATCTGTGCGCCCGAGACCAGTCACGCCATCGCTGCGACCATTCAGGAAGCCAAAAAAGCCAAAGAAGAAG
>SKKI01000232.1 GCA_007121565.1 Phycisphaerae bacterium | reverse complement strand
GTGAAGGTTCATTTTGAAGAAATTGTGCCTGATCTTATGCTGTGAATACGGCGGGCAGCATTTGACATCTGATGCGGCAGGCCGTATTGTCGGTGATTTCTGTTGCTCCTGTAGCGAGGCATACGAGTGAAAAGAAGACACAAAAAATCGGCTGGGCGGTCACGCGTCTCAAAAGGATCCTCAATCATGACTGCTCGCAGAATCGCAGGTGTCATCGTTGTGCTGGGTGTCGTTGTTGCGGCTTGTTTTTACGTGACCGTCTCCAGCCGTGAAGCATTCCCGACGGCCGAAATCCGGATTGGCGAAACACCGATAACCGTTGAACTCGCCGATACCCTGCAACGCCAGCGTGAAGGGCTCAGCGGACGTAAAACTCTGCCGCCCGACTACGGCATGCTGTTTGTCTATGATTTTCCGCGGCGGATAAGCTTCTGGATGATGGACACCAGCATTCCGCTGTCGATTGCGTTTATCTCATCCGACGGCACCATACTGCAAATTGAGGACATGACCCCCTTTGATCTTCGTCCGGTACAGTCAGAGACCTTTGTCCACTATGCGCTGGAAGTTAACCGGGGATTTTTTCAGGAAAACGGGATCGCAGTCGGCGCCCGTGTGGATTTGACAAACGTCATCAACCGCGAGCCTTAGGGCAATGGACGCATAAGGGCGATGTTGTCCGGCCCCGCGTGTGTGGACTAAAAAAGTCTTGCTTCATCTTCGCTAAAGCCTTAACATATCGATATTACGCATGAAAAATAGGATTTTTTGTATCCTTAAACCCTTTGCAATGGTCTTTTTCAGGAGGTAATGTCATGCAGCGACTCATCGTAAGCATCGTGGCCGTCATTTGTCTTGTGGGGCTGTTCGGCTGTGAGCAGCCGGTCGATACGCCCGAAGGCCAGGACCGTGTGGTAGAGCTGACCTACAGCATCTTTTTCCCCTCAACGCACATCCAGTGCCAGATGGCCGAGCAGTGGGCCCAGGAGGTGCGTCGCCGCAGCGATGACACCATTCAGATTACCATTTATCCGGCCGGCACGCTGTCCTCGGCCGATGCCTGCTACAGCGGCGTCGTGGACGGCATCTCCGATATCGGGATGAGCTGTTTTGCCTACACGCGCGGACGTTTTCCGCTGATGGAAGGGGTGGATTTGCCGTTGGGCTATCCGACGGGCCTGGCCGCTACACGGGTGGCAACGGCCATCGCAAACGAGTTTGAGCCGGCCGAGCTTCAGGATGTCAAACTGCTGTATATTCACGCGCACGGCCCGGGCATTCTGGCCTCCAAACGGCCGGTTCAGTCGCTGGAGGACATTCGCGGTATGAACGTGCGGGCGACGGGACTGTCGGCGAAAATTGTGGAACATCTTAACGCAATCCCGCTGGCGATGAGCCAGGGTGAGACCTATGAGGCCCTGCAGCGCGGCGTTGTGGAGGCGACGTTCTGCCCGGTTGAGACGCTGGACGGCTGGAAACAGGGCGAGGTGATCAATTCCATCACCGACACCTCGGTGATCGGCTATACCACGGCGATGTTCGTGGTTATGAACAAGAACAGTTGGGCACGCCTGAGCGACAATCAGCAGCGGATTATTGAAGAGGTCAGCGCCGAATGGGTCGATAAGCACGGCCGCGCGTGGGATGAAGCCGACGAAAAAGGGTATGCGTTCATTAACGAATTGAACCGCGACATTTACACCCTCTCGCCGGAAGAGCAGCAGCGGTGGAAAGACGCCGTTCAGCCGATTCTCGAAGAGTATGTCACCAATACCGCAAACCGCGGTCTGCCCGGCCAGGCATTTCTGGATCGGCTGCTGGAGCTGATCGAAGAGCACCACACGCCGGAGCCGTAAGCCCGGAGTCTGTCCATCCATGATACACAGCGCGCACGAGCATACCCCAGGCATCGGGCAGCGCATCGGCGGCGCGTGCATCCGCCTGCTCAGGCAGGTGGTGTTCGTCCTGCTGGGCGTTTCGGCGGTCAGTATTTTTGTGATGATCGGCGTGACCTGTGCCGATGTGATACTGCGGCTGCCCTGGATCAATCGCCCGTTTATCGGCGCCTATGACATCGTGCGCATCGCCGGGGCGGTGACACTGGCCACGGCCCTGCCCTATACGACGGCGGTCAAGGGGCATGTGGCGATTGAATACTTCTTCCACAAGCTCGGCCGCACCAGCCGGATGGTCGTGGACAGCGTGATGCGGCTGTTGTCGATGGCGCTGTTCGGCTTTCTCGGGTGGCGCAGCATGCTGTACGGTCAGAACCTGCGCCGCATCAACCAGGTTTCCCAGACGCTGGAGCTGCCGATCTTCTGGGTGCCGATGGTCATCGGTATGTGCTGTTTTGTGGTCGTGCTGGTTGTCACCTATCATCTGATCCGTCCGCGAGGGGAGATGATCAAGCTATGACACCGCTTCAGGTCGGCATTTTCGGCTGTATTCTCCTGTTCGTGCTGCTGGCGGCCAGCCTGCCGGTGGCGTTCGCGATGGCGGTGGTGGGGTTTGTCGGGTTTGCGGTGATTGTCAATACCCACGCCGCGGCCAGTATGATGACCGTTGAGCTGTACGAGACGTTTACTTCCTACAGCCTGACGGTGATACCGCTGTTTGTGCTGATGGGCCAGGTCGCCTTTCATGCCGGCATCAGCCGCCGGCTTTTTGACGCGGCCTATCACTGGCTGGGGCATCTGCCCGGCGGGCTGGCGATTTCGACGGTCGGGGCGTGCGCCGGCTTTGGCGCGATCTGCGGCTCGGGCCCGGCCACCGCCGCAACGATGGCCTCGGTCGCGCTGCCGGAGATGAAGCGCTACAAATACAGCGATGAGCTAAGCTGCGGAACTGTCGCCGCCGGCGGGGGGCTGGGGATGCTGATTCCGCCCAGCGTGGTGTTTATCGTTTATGCCATCCTGACCGAGCAGTCCATCGGGGCGCTGTTTATCGCCGGCATTCTGCCGGGGGCGCTGATTGCGGTTCTGTTTTGCCTGTCGATCTATATTCGGTGCAAACTGAACGGGCGTCTGGGGCCGGCCGGGCCGAAAATGAGCTGGCGCAGCCGTTTTGCGTCGCTGTCCGGGCTGACCGAAACGCTGGCGTTGTTTGTGATGGTCATCGGCGGGATGTTTATGGGCTACTTCACCCCGACCGAAGCGGCGGCCATCGGCGCTGCCGGCAGTTTGATCATCGCCGCTCTGCGCAGGCGGCTCTCGCGAAAAATGCTCACTCGCTCGCTGATCGAAACCATCCGCACGTCGTGTATGGTGATGATCATCGTTGCCGGAGCGGTCATTTTCGGGCGGTTTCTGGCCATTACGCGTATTCCGTTTGAACTGGCCACCTGGCTGGCGGGCCTGGCGCTGCCCGGCTGGATGGTGATCGGGATGATTATTTTGTTTTACCTGGCCGCCGGCAGTTTTATTGACGCGCTGGCCCTGGTGCTGCTGACAATCCCGATTTTCTTTCCGGTGGTCACGGCGCTGGGCTACGATCCGATCTGGTT
>SKKI01000217.1 GCA_007121565.1 Phycisphaerae bacterium | reverse complement strand
CTGCTGGCGATGGCCGCGGCGGGCATTTTGCTGCCCCTGACCGCCGCCGCCGCCAGCCAGACCGACGCCCAGCGCCGCGTCGTCGCTACGCGCTTTGCCGCAGATGTCATCGAACGCTGCATCGCCGGCCAGCAGGACCTGGACGGGACCGTCAGCGCCGTCGACCTGGGCTATTCCGAATCGACCTATAAACATATCACGGCCGTCATTACCTCCGAAGTGGTATTTGAGGATGAGTTGATCCTGCTGACGGTAGAGGCCTTTGACGGCGACAGATCCATTACGACGCTCAAAACATTGGCGGCCGCAGCCGGACCTGCGGATTAGCCGAGGCTTTAGACAGAATGAAAACCAATAATTCGGCACAATTTGCGGCGAAGGACAATCGTCCATCGTCCATCGTCGGTCGTCAATCCAGAGGTTTTACGCTGACCGAGCTGCTGATGGGGCTGATGATCGGGGCGATTGTACTGGCCGCGGCGGCGACGATGGCCGGCGCGATGAGCAGCGGCAAGCGCCAAACCGAAAATATGACCCGCACCGCCACGTACCTGGCGCAACTGCACACACGGATCAGCGACCTTGTGATGCGGGCCGAGCAGATCACCGAAATTGCCGACGGCATCGAACTGCTCTACGCCAGCGGCCAGACCGCAACGATCACCACCGACGACGCAAAACGCATCGTCATCGAGCAAAGCGACAGGCCCGATGCCCAATATGTCTACCTGTACAGGCTGCCCAATGAGATGACCGGGCAGCTTGAGCCCGTACAAACCGCCGCCGCAATTGATGTGGATGCGGACGGACGCCGGGTTACGGTGACGCTTGTCATACAAAACGACGTGTACACCCTGACCGCGACCCGTCGCGGCGGACGATGATGTGGAATGTCAAATGTTAAATGTTTAATGCTGCGTGAGAATGCGCAAACTCAAAACTAAAAACTCAAAACACAAAACTCACCGCCGCGGCATGGCGATGCTGATCGTACTGTTTATGATCATCGCGGTGGTCGCCATCTCGCTGGGCATTCTGTACCGCGCCGATATGGCCGCCGCCGGCGGGCACAACTACGCCCTGCGCACCCAGGCCGACTACATTGCCTGGGCCGGACTGGAACACGCCCGCGCATTGATTCTGGCCAACCCGTCCCTGCCGGACAGCGATTATAACCAGGCCCCGTTCACACTGGACGAAGCGTCGCTGTTTTACTACCATCTGACCATCGACCCGAATGTCGCCTCCATCGACCCCAACAATGCCCCCTGGCAGTACGCCGTGGCCTGCGAGGTCTATTACCAAAAAGACCCGTCCCCCCGCTCACGCAGCGCGATGACCGCCAGCGTCCTGTACGACCCCAACGCCCTGGAGGCCAACGCCTGGCTGACCGACATCCGCCGCACCCCTGGCAGCCCCTGACCGCCCAAAAAACAAATCGCCCCGCTCACCCCCCCTGCCCCGGTGCCGCTGCGCTGATTGAGACGCTTGATTTTCGGCCGCGTCCTGTCTATGATAGGTCTATGGCGGCGATTATTTCCCAACCCGATACACTCGAAAAACTCAGGATTCTCAGCGCCGATGCGCAGTACGACCTGGCCTGCGCCTGCGGGTCGGTCAACGACGAGCACCGCCGCCGCGGCGCCGACGGCACGTGGATTTACCCGGTTACCCTGCCGGACGGCGGACGCGCAAGCCTGTTTAAAATCCTGCTGTCCAACGTCTGCGGCAACGACTGCAAGTACTGCCCCCTGCGGGGTGATCAGGACATTCGCCGCTGCACGCTCGAAGTCGATGAAACGGTCCGCACGTTCTGGCAGTACTACACACAGGGCAAGGTCTTCGGTCTCTTCGTCAGCTCCGGCGTTATCGGCACGCCGGATGCCACGATGCAGCGGATCAACGCCATCGCCCGGGTCCTTCGCCGCCGCTATACGTTCCGCGGCTATATCCATTTGAAGGTGATTCCCGGCGCCAGTGCGCCCGCCATCGAAGAGGCCGTCTCGCTGGCCTCGGCGGTGTCGCTGAACATCGAGACGCCGGGAGCCGAGTTTCTGGCCAATGTCTCGAGCAAAAAGGACTATCTGCGGGATATTATCGACCCGATCAAACACATCAGCCGCCTGGTGCAGCAGCCCGGCGCATTGGGCCGCCGGGTCCAGCAGACCACGCAGTTCATCGTCGGGGCCGCCGGCGAAAGCGATCGAAGGATTGTGCAGTATATGGAAGGGTTATACCAGCGGCTTCGGATGCACCGGGTCTATTTCAGCGCCTATCAGGGCCATCTGGGCGACCCCGCCCTGCCCGGCCGGCAGCCGCAGCCCGGCGCCGACCGGCTGATGCGGGAACACAGGCTCTATCAGGTCGATTTTCTGATGCGAAAATACGGTTTTCACGACCATGAGATCCCCTTCGACGCCGGCGATCGCCTGCCGCTGGACAAAGACCCCAAAGAGGCATGGGCACAGGGCCATCCGGAGTTTTTCCCCGTCGATGTCAACCGGGCCGACCGCGACACCCTGCTGCGCGTGCCCGGCCTGGGCCCGGTTACCGTCCGCAGGATTCTCAAACGCCGCCGGCAGGCCCGCCTGACCAACCTGCACGACATCGGCAAACCCGGCAAACTGCTGGCCAAGGCCGCCGCCTATCTGACCTTTTCCTGAACTCCACAGAAACCTTAATGACGCCCCCGTCGGCTCGGCCTGGATTTCGCGATGAGCAGGGTCATGCGACGCCGGTAAGTTGAGCTCAACGGTGCAAAATGAGTGTGCAGACCTGATCGAGGGTTGACCCTTTGCAACAAGTGCTGTATAAAAGCAGGCACAATACTTCAAGTATCGCTTTTATAAGACGTTTCAACAGAAGTCCTTATGCCTGCAAATCTGACACCGGAATACCGGAAAGCGGAAGCGGAATTTCGTGCCGCGGCCAGTGACACCGAGCGGCTGGCGGCGCTGGAGGCGATGCTGCGCGCCATCCCGAAACACAAGGGCACCGAGAGCATGCAGGCCGACCTCAAGCGGCGCATCAGCAAGCTGAAGGACGAGGTCAAAAGCGCCGGCAAAAAAGGCGGCGCGCGGCATGTCGATGTGTTTCATGTGCCGCCCGGCGGGGCCGGCCAGGTTGTGCTGGTGGGCATGCCCAACGCGGGCAAAAGCGCGATTCTGGAGGCCCTGACCAAAGCGCCGGTTAATGTGGCCGAGTATCCGTTTTCCACCGACAAGCCCGTGCCGGGGATGATGCTGTTTGAGGATGTGCAGATTCAACTGGTCGATACGCCGCCGATTACCGCCGAGTATGCGGCGCCGGGGTTTGTCAATACGTGCCGTGGGGCGGATCTGCTGGCGATGGTGATTGATCTGGCCGGCGAGGTGCTTGAGCAGATGGAGGTCTGCACGCGCTATCTCGATGCGCATCGGCTGATTCTGGATCCGAGCGCCGACGCCGACGACGCGGCCCATTACCTGGCCCGGCCGACCTTTGTGCTGGCAACCAAGGCCGACATCGCCCCGGCCGGTACG
>SKKI01000066.1 GCA_007121565.1 Phycisphaerae bacterium | reverse complement strand
TGCATGTCGCGCCGGTGGACTATCGGCCGGCACTGCCGCTGTATCGGGCGATTGATTTCGGGTTTGTCAATCCGTTCGTGTGTCTGTGGATTCAGGTGGACAGCGACGGGCGCGTGTGTGTGATCGATGAGTACATCCGGCGGCGGTGCACCATCGCCGACCATGCCGCCGCGATCAAAGCCAGAACCCCCTGCCCCGAGGCAAGCGTGGCCGGGACCTATTGCGACCCGGCCGGGGCCGGACGCAGCGACATCACCGGCACCAGCACCGTCCGGGAACTGGCCGCCTCCGGTGTGCGGGCGACCTATCGACGCAGCGGCATACTCGAGGGCATTGAGAAGATTCGCACCGCGCTTCGCAGCGGCGACGGGACGCAGCGTCTGGTCATCGCGCCGCGGTGCACGGCGCTGATCGAGGCGCTGCGCTGCTATCATTATCCGTCCGCCGACAGCGGCCGTGCCGGTGAACTGCCCGAAAAAGACGGCCTTTACGACCACCCTATCGATGCGCTGCGCTACTTTTTTGTCAACGTGCCATACGCCGGACCGGTGCGCGGCCGCCGCTATTGACGGCAGGCCAAGCGGCGACGTTTACGCCTTTCGCGTTGAGGCGCAGAATTGCCCCATCCGCTGCATGGCTTCGGTGAGCCGTTCGGGCGAGCCGTCGAGTTTAGCATAGGCCTCGACCAGCTTGAGAAGTTCCGGATCGGGGTCTTTTTCGCCGTAGCGGTGGGACGTGTTGACGATGCCGGCGTCCAGGCCGTACTCCATCGCCTTGGCGACATAGGCCCGGCAGATGCCGATCTTGCGGCCGGGCAGGTCGCGGCAGCAGTTGCTCACGCCCAGCGAGAAATGGCAATCCTTCATCTGGGGGTCGGTCTTGATGCGTTTGATGGTCTCGAAGGCGCGGTAGGTGTAGCCCGGCACGCCCGGCTCCATCGGCATATCGATGGCGATCGGGAAGACCGTGGAGTCAAAGAAAATCTCCCCGGGCTTGAAGCCGTGCTGCATGGCCTTGTCAAACAGTGTTTTGGCCAGGTCGAACAGCTCATCGACCGAATGGGATCCGCCCGGGCCGGTGGCTTTGTCCTCGCTGACCAGCAGTCCGATGAAGGCAAAGTCGTATTCGTTCTTGAGCGGCATCATCGCATCGGCGGTGTAGACCTTAATCGAGTTCAGCAGCGGCTGGGCCACCGACTGGTCGGTGTTGTACCACTCTTTGAGGCCGGCCTTGAGCACGTCGTCATTGCTGCTGTCGACGCAAAGCGGCACGCCTTTGGACCACCTGCGCACGAGACGGGCGTACTGGACCATCATCTGCGCCGCCTGCTGCGGGTCGCTTTCGCCGAAGGCGTCCAGGTTGACGGCAATGTAGGCGGCCCCGTCGTCGGCCTGCTGCTCGACAAGCGCGCGGATGTAGTCCAGCGGGCCGCTGGGGGTGGTATAGGCATCCGGCCCCAGGGCGTGCAGCTCGCGCATCACCTGTCCGGTCTTGGGAATCGAGGCGTGAATGGCCTCGCCGATACCGATCAGCGGTGTTTTCATTGTGTGGTCCTTTCCAAACAGATAGTTGACAATCGAGCTGGTGTGTTCCAGTTCCACCTTGCGCGGGCGGTTGATGCGCCGGCGCAGCTTTTCGCGTCCGTCGGGCTCGGCGGCGGCGGAGAAATAGGTCCGCTCGCCGATGCACAGCCGGTCGAGATTGTTGCCGCACCAGCCGTCGACGGTCGCGTCGCCGCAGGGGGCGTTGTCCAGCCCTTTTTCACAGCCGCCGATTGTACAATATGAAAAGTTTTCCGGCAAGTAGCAATCGCCGCATTCGGCGCATTCAAAGAGCCAGTACTTGATGGGCTTTTCAATGCCGTTGAAGGCCTTGTTGCAAAAACTGCCCTCGCGGTCGGCCCGCAAAGCGCCCAGCGCGGCGCGAAACGCCCGAAAGCCGCGATAGTCCGGATCGAGAATCGCCCGATGCATCACATTGAAAAATCGCTCGTTGAATTTCTTCTTCGGGCTGGACAGCGCGACCTGTTTGCCGCTGTCGTCATACAGATAGAATGCCTTCTCGGCCGGCCAGCAGAGATTGTCTTTGTACGTCTGCCAGTCGTCGCCGATCTCGGCGGCGCGGGTGAGAATCCGCATAAAGATATCCAAATCGTGCACCCCGCCGATATCGACACCGGCGGCCCCGATGGCCTTATACATCGCCACCTGCTGGGCGGCGCGCTCAATATGGTCGTCGACGCTTTCGGATTGCAGTTGGCCAAGCAGCGCATCGCTGACATAGCAGCCCGGCAGCTTGATGTCGTGCATCAGCCGCGGCGCCGGGGTGCGTGTGGTCAGCCAGTAGACGTTGCCGATGACCGGGATGTCGATGCCGTTGTCGGCCAGGTAGCGCATCAGCTCGACGGACTTTTTCCAGTCCCAGCCGACCTGGGTGATCAGAAACTCGGCCCCGGCGGCGATCTTCTTTTCCATTTTATAGTACTGCTGCATCAGCGAGGCCTCGGAGTACTTAAACGGCGAAACCGCCGCGCCGGGGTAAAACCGATGCGCCGCATCCCACCGGCCGGGCCGGGCCTTGAGCAGGGCGTCGCGGTTGAGCGTCCGGATCATTGCCAACAGCCCCACCGCCTCGACCTGAAAGACGCCTTTGGCCGCCAGCGGCTTGTCGCCGGTCAGGGCCAGGACACTTTGGACCCCGCGGGCGCGATAGCCGACCAGCGAAGCGGCCAGCGCATCAGAATTGCTGTCCTTGCAACTGATGTGCGGGATGTAGTCCAACCCGTCCAGCAGGCCCTCGGCCTCCATGATCGCCAGCGCATCGGTCGGATCGATATTGGCCGTGCCGCCGGGATTCTGCGGAAAGGTAATGCCGGCAAACTCAAAGCCCTCCGGCACGTGCTTGTCCGAGGCCTGCCAATCGCGCAGAAACGTCACAAACGGATCGACCTTGTAGCCCGGCCCGCCGGTCAGCTCGGCGGTCACCGCAAAACGCTTCGTTTTCAAAACATCTTTCAGTCGAGGTGCTTCCATATCCAGATTCTCCGAAAAGTGGAATTGAACATATCCAAAGTGTGTCATCTTAGCGACTTGTGAGGTTAAATCATATCAAAATCAGCCACATCTTTGCATCAATCCTGCTGCCGGTTATCAAGGAGGGGTTGGGGGCTGCTTTTAAGCTCCTCCCCTGCCAAGGGGAGGTGGCCGCAGGCCGGAGGGGTATATTTTACCCCCGGCGTCAGCCGGCTCCACACTTTTACATTTTCACTTTTGAATTTTACTTTTTTATACCCCCTCCCCCGCTTCGCGGGTACTGGCCCTTGACAGGGGGAGAGCTTTCTTAGCTCCCCTTCTTTTCAAGGAGGGGTGAGGCGCACCCGTCAGGCGACATCATCTTAATCCAGATAATGCGCCGGGTCATACGCGATGCCGTGTTTTTCCAGGAATACTCTCAGTTCCTCGGTAAAGCTGACCGTTCTTTCATCCAGCGTGAAGAGTTCGCTTTGATCTTGCCTACACACTGTGAGACGGAAAGAGAC
>SKKI01000252.1 GCA_007121565.1 Phycisphaerae bacterium | reverse complement strand
CAAAGTCAACGTCGTATTCGTCGCCGTCATTGAACCAGACCAGGGCCTGTGCCGAGCTGAAACAGCAGACCAATAGCCAGCATAGGATGGCCAGCCCGCGGCCGTTTGAATTGTCGTGTTGATGTGCCATGTTAAGACCCCTAAAAAAGTAAGCTTCTATGTCCATATTTCTAAACAATTAATTTATGTTCTCTTAACAAAATATACCCCAGAAACGCAAAAAGGCAAATGCCGCTTATCAATAAATATTAGCTCTTATTTTATCGTCTGATAATCATAATTCCTTTAGTATAGTTATCCGGCTTATGCTTCTGTTTTTTGAATGGAAATTTACTTTTCATTTCACGGCATTCCGTTTATAGTTGTCATATTGGGAATAATGTCACAGGAAACAAACACGTTTTATCTTATTTTAGGAGATTGATTATGCGTCGTATTTTGGTCAGAGCAGGCCTGTTTGTCGCAGTGCTGGCATTGGGGGCGTGTGCCGCTCAGCACGCTTTCCGGTGGGACGTACATGATATGGATCGGCCCCGACCGCCGGTGGTCACACCGGGCGCCGAAGATCGGCTGCCGCCCTCGGATGCGATTGTGTTGTTCGACGGGACGGATTTGTCCGCCTGGCATGGCAGGGGCGGCCAGGACGCCCAATGGAAGGTGGAAAACGGCTATATGGAAGTGACCCCCGATACCGGCGATATCCGCACCCGCCAGCGGTTCGGCTCCTGCCAGCTTCATATTGAGTGGGCCAGCCCTGAAGTGATCGACGGCAGCGGACAGGGCCGCGGCAACAGCGGGGTCTTTTTGATGGACCGCTATGAGGTCCAGATCCTGGACTCCTACGACAACGACACCTATCCCGACGGACAGGCGGCGTCAATTTACGCCCAAAAGCCTCCCTTGGTCAATGCCAGTCGCAAACCAGGTCAGTGGCAAAGCTTTGACATTATCTTCCACGCGCCTGTTTTCGAAGACGGCCAGGTAAAAAAACCGGCCACGATCACGGTTTTCCATAATGGCGTGCTTGTACAGGATCACTGGGAGATTCAGGGAACTACGCGCCATAAACAGCGTCCATCCTACGATCCGCACCCGGACAAGCTGCCGCTGCGTTTGCAGGATCACGGCGACTTGGTACGCTTCCGCAATATCTGGATTCGTCCGCTGGATGACTAGGACAATCAGTGAACGGCACATAAATTTGAGTCTGTGGTTTCAGAAAAAAGTTTGGAAATAGATGCGATTTGACGAATTAGACTTGAAGCCTCAGATACGCAAAGCCCTGGCGGAGATCGGGTATGAAACGCTGACTCCTGTTCAGGAGCAGACACTGCCGCATATTCTGGCAGGACGCGATCTGATTGCCATGGCCGAGACCGGCTCGGGTAAAACCGCCGCCTGCGCGGTGCCGCTGGTCCAGGAGGTGGACCCGGCCCGGCGAACCGTCCAGGCGCTGATCCTCGTGCCCACGCGCGAGCTGGCGCTGCAATATGTCACGGAAATCTCGCAGATCGCCAAACATACCGACATCGAGGCATTCGCGATTTACGGCGGCTTCTCGATGGCTATCCAGATGGGCAAGCTCGATCACGGCGTCCATATCCTGGTCGCTACGCCGGGACGGCTGATCGATATGCTCTACAACACCTCGTTGCGGCTGGCTGACGTGCGGACATTTGTGCTGGATGAGGCCGACGAGATGCTCGATCAGGGCTTTGAGCAGGATGTGGAATTTGTCCTGTCCTGCATGGTGCACAAGCACCAGACGCTGCTGTTCAGCGCGACGATGCCCGAGGAAATCAAACGGCTGAGCCAAAAATACCTCACCGATCCGGTGCAGGTGGAACTGATCAAAGAGCACGCCGCCCCGGCCTCGCTGGAGCATTGCTTTCAACTGGTCAAACCGCACCAGCGGCTTGAAGCGCTGCTGGAGCTGATCAAAACGGAAAAACCCACGCAGGCGATTCTTTTCTGCAACAGCCGAAACGGCTGCGACAAGCTGTATGACCAACTGAAAAAGAAAGTCGACTCCATCGAGGTCATCCACGGCGGCCAGGACCAGAACAAACGCACAAGCCTGTTTCGCCGCTTCAAAAAGCAGCAGATCACCTATATGATCGCCACGGACATCGCCGGCCGGGGGCTGGATTTTGCCCACGCCTCACACGTGATCAACTATGACTTTCCGCAGAACGCCGAGGTGTACACCCACCGCACCGGCCGCACCGCGCGCATGGGCCGCAAAGGGCGGGCGGTGACATTCTGCACCCCGCGCGATATGGCACGGCTCAAAAGCATTCTGCGCCAAAACAAGATCACACCCATCTGGCTGGGCCAGGAGCCGGACCTGTCGGGACCGCCCAAAACAGGCCGCCGCACAAGGCCACGCCGCGGCGGCAAACAGGTCGGTTCAAATAACGCGCCGCCGCACAAACGCCGCCGGCCGCGTCGCAAAAACTCTCGCTCATCCGGCGATACAAACCCCAAATCGTAGCAGGAGCAGCCGACGATGACGCTCTCGGAAGGTTCGGCCCGCAAACTGACCTCGCGGATCTTTATCGGGATGGCGGCAGGGGTCGCACTGGGCGTTGCGCTGAACCTGATCGGCAATGAAGGGGCGGTTCGCGTTTACCTGACCGAGGGCCTGCTGGATGTCATCGGGCAGATCTTTGTCAACAGCCTGCAATTGATTGTCGTGCCGGTGGTCTTTGTATCGCTGGTCTGCGGCACGGCGGAGTTGAACGATCTGCGCGAACTGGGACGCATCGGCGGCAAAACGGTCGCCCTGTACCTGATGACCACAGCAGTGGCGATCACGCTGGCCCTGGCCGCCGGCGTGTTGCTCGAACCGGGCGCCGGTCTGGAAATGACCACGGCGATTGAGTTCGCCCCGGATGAGGCCCCGTCGCTGAAGGATACCCTGATTAACATGTTCCCGCGCAATCCGCTTGAGGCGATGGTCGAGGCCAATATGCTGCAGATCATCGTCTTTTCGATCCTGACGGGGCTGGCGATCACCCTGGCCGGCGACAGCGGCACGACCGTATTGAACCTGTTTAAAGCATTCAACGACGTGATTATGCGGATGGTGTTTATGCTGATGCTGGTTGCGCCATTTGGGGTCTTTGCGCTGCTGGCCAAGGTCTTCGCCGAGCAGGGACTGGATGTCATCGGACCCCTGGCCAAATATTTTGTGCTGGTCATCGTGATGCTGCTGGGCAACGCGATCCTCGTTTACCCGATCCTGCTGAAACTGCTGTCGGGCTTGAGCCCGATCCAGATGTTCAAAAAGTTTCGGCAGGTGCCGGTCTTTGCCTTCAGCACCGCCAGCAGCAGCGCGACCCTGCCGATCACGCTCAAGGCAGCCGAGCATCAACTGGGCGTCCACCCGTCGGTCGCCTCGTTCACCATTCCGCTGGGCGCAACGATCAACATGGACGGCACGGCGATCATGAAGGGCATCGCCACGATATTTATCGCCCAGGCCTACGGCATCGACATCGGCTGGATCGGCTACCTGATGGTGATTTTGACCGCGACAT
>SKKI01000067.1 GCA_007121565.1 Phycisphaerae bacterium | reverse complement strand
GATGATCGTCAATGGCAGCAGCGAAGCCGATGAGAGCAACGTCGTTGAGCTGGGCCCGTTTGAGCAGTGGGTGGCGATTGACCTTGAGCAGGAATATGAGATTTACGCGATGGTGGTCTGGCGCTATCACCTTCAGCCGCAGGTGTACTTCAATATTGTTGTTGAAGTTTCCAACGACGAGGAGTTTATTGACTCGACGGTTGTTTTCAACAATGACCACAACAACTCGCTTGGGTTGGGTGTAGGTGACGATATGAATTTTGTTGAGACCGCCGAAGGTCAGTTGATCGACTGCAAGGGCATCACCGGCCGGTATGTGCGTCTGTGGAGCGAAGGCAACAACCAGAACGACTACAACCACTACATCGAAGTACAGGTTTTCGGCAAGTAGCCGCTTATGACGTGGTCGCGAACAGGATGTTTGCTGTTCGGCGTGACACTTGCCGTCGGCCTGCTGTTTCGGGTAGCTGCTCTTGATCTGCGGCCGATGCATACGGATGAGGCGGTGCACGCTGAGAAGTTCGGTGCGCTGCTGGAAGAGGGGTTTTATGTCTATGACCCCGATGAGTATCACGGCCCGACGCTGAATTATATGACACTGCCCGTTGCCTGGCTGCGCGGGCAGGCGTCTTATATTGATAGTGATGAGGTGACCCTGCGCCTGGTTCCGGCGATTGTCGGGACGCTGCTGCTGCTGACTCCGTTTTTATTTTATGACGGGATCGGTCTGCGCGCGGCGCTGCTGTCGATGGTGCTGCTGGCCTTTTCGCCGGCCTTTGTCTACTACAGCCGCTATTACATTATGGAGATGCAGTTGATTCTCTTTACCGCCGGGTTTCTGGGCGGCACGTGGCGGTATATCCGAACGCGGCATCGGGGGTGGGTGCTTCTGGCCGGTGTCAGTGCCGGTTTGATGCATGCGACCAAGGAGACCTGTGCGCTGACGTTTGCCGCGGTGATGCTGGCGGCGCTGCTGACACTGGCGGCGGCGGGGCGAAAGGTGCGGTTTTCGCTGTACAATCGCGACGGCCTGCTGGGCCTGATGGCGGCGGTGGTGACCAGTATTCTGTTTTTTTCCTCGTTCGGCCAAAATCCCGATGGGGTACTGGATTCGATTTTGACCTACACCTACTGGATTGACCGGGCCGGGGAGCACAGTGTGCACGCCCATCCGTGGTACTGGTATCTGGATTTGATGGTATGGGTGGAGTTTGTCCAGCCGATCAGTTGGAACGAGGATATCATTGCCGCCGGGGCGCTGCTTGGTTTCTTTTTTGCGTTTCAGCGGTCCGGGGGGCAGTCTCGGCGGCCGTTATGTATTTTTCTGGCGTTGTTTACGCTGATCCTGTTGACGATTTACTCGGCGATTCCCTACAAAACGCCGTGGTGCGTGTTGAATTTTCTTTACGGGATGGCGCTGCTGGCGGGTCTGGCCGGCGACCGCATTTTGTCGTGGACGATGGATCGCTGGCAGAAAGTCGTCGTGGTCGGCGTGCTGGTGGGGTTCGGCATTGTCAGTCCGGTGGTTCAGTCGGTGCTGCTGAACACACGGTATGCGGCCCATCCGTCCAACCCGTGGGTCTATGGGCATACCGGCCCGGACATTTTCAAGATTGACCAGGCCGTGCGGCAGGCGGCCGCGGCACATCCGGACGGCAAGGAGATGTTTGTTCTGGTCGTTGCGCCGGGGCATGATTACTGGCCGCTGCCGTGGTATCTGCGGGATTTTGAGCGGGTGGCCTACACCGACAATGTGGATTGGAATCTGCCCAACCCGCCGCTGGCGGTGGGGCATGCCGATGTCAAGCAGGCCCTGCTGCGTAAGTTTTATGAATCGCCGCCGCCGGGCCAGCGCGAGTTGTATGTGCCGCTGTTTGACGAATATATCGAGCTTCGTCCGGCTGTTGAGTGGCGCGGGGTGCTGACCCGTTCGCTGTGGGACAAGATCGCCGCCCAGCCGGGGCCGACTGTTGACGATGTTGATGACAGTGTTCAAAAGGAGCCGACTGTGCAGGTTCAGCCCGATCGAAAAGAGATTCAAAATATGGCCAAATTCAGCCATCAGGCAATGAATACGGTGTTTGAGGTCTGGATTCAGCATGACGATGGGACGTATGCCGGTCGGGCGGCGCGTGAGGCGTTTGGCCAGGTGGATCGGCTTGAACAGGAGATGAGCCGCTTTATTGACAACAGCGACGTCGGTCGGATCAACAGCGCCGCCGCCGGCCAGGAGGTGGTCGTCTCGCCCGATACGATGGCCTGCCTGGTGATTGCCGAGCAGATCTACGAGCAGACCGACGGGGCGTTTGACATTACGGTCGGGCCGCTGGTAGAGCTCTGGCGGCAGGGCGACCCGACGCAAGAGGCCATCGATCACGTCCTGCAAACGCGCAGCGACAGGCCGTTTGTGCTCAATGAGCCGGAGCTGACCGTCCATGTGCTGTGTGCTGAAACGGAGATTGATCTGGGCGGCGTGGCCAAGGGCTTTGCGGTGGACCGGATAGCGGAGGTGCTTGCGGAATGGGGGATTGAGCGTGCGTTGATTCACGGCGGCGCCAGCTCGGTTGTCGCGCTGCAGGGCCCGCGCGAAAGGGCCGGCTGGCCGATCACGCTGTCCAACCCGCATGACCCGTCCGAAAGGCTGGTCCGCCTTGAGCTTGCCGATCGTGTGCTGAGCTGTTCGGGCCTGGAGCGCGGCGAGCATATTATCGACCCTGCCACCGGCAGCGTGGTTGATGGCCGACGCGCTGCCTGGCTGCTGACGGATACCTCGGCGGCTCGGGCTGACGCCCTGACCACGGCGCTGATGGTGATGTCGACAGAGGCTGTTGAACGGTTTGCCAGCGAGAATCCCGAGCAAAGCTTCCTGCTGATACCGGCCGATCCAACCGGTTCGCCTGCGCGGTTCGGTCCCTGGCCGCAGCCTTGACGGTCGCCCTTGCGGCCACTCGGGTGATCCGATTTTTTAATTTGAAAGTGGGCTTGATTTCCGCTATCCTGCCGTGTTGTGTTGTGCTTTGAACGATTAACTCGCGGCTGGTGATGCCGCATCGGGAAGGATTTAGCCAATGGAAGAAAGACGCGAATACGAACGCTATAAGGCCATCGAAGGCATCCCTACAACAATACGCGCAGACGATTCGGATATGCAGACCGAGGGCATCGTCCTGAATATCAGCAAAAGCGGGGCGTATGTGCTGGCCGATTCGATCCCCTTCGAAAGCGGCGAGGTGACCTTTGAGCCGGCCGGCGGTCCATCCATCCGGCGACAGTGCCGGCGGGTCTATCCCCATCGCAGCGGATCACGCGGCCAGGCGGTGGCCTTTGCCAAAGCGCTTGACGATAATGAACTGGAGACTCTCAAAGCCCCTATCGTTGAATAAATCCGTTGCGCCAGACAGGAACGTTCTATGACAAAATCCTTTCAAATCGGCAGCGTCCCCATCGGCCTGGATGAGCCGCTGTTTGTGATTGCCGGGCCGTGTGTGATTGAGAGCCGGGACCTGTGCCTTCAGATCGCCGAGGCCCTGGTCGGCATTCGTGATCGCACCGGTG
>SKKI01000148.1 GCA_007121565.1 Phycisphaerae bacterium | reverse complement strand
TTTGAGATCATGAGTCCGGGACAAAAGCAGTTTTTCATGGAGCACGGCGCATTGGACTTTGCCTACCAGGTGGGAAAAATGGACCGGTTTCGTATCAACGCCTTCCGCCAGCGCGGCTTTGTCAGCATGTCCGCCCGGCACATCAGCGGCTCGATTCCGCCGTTTGCATCGCTGCACGTGCCTCCGGTGGTCGAAAAGATCGCCGAAAGCCACGACGGGATGATTCTGGTGACCGGGCCGACCGGTTGCGGAAAGAGCACCACGATTGCCTCGATGATCGACCACATCAACTCCACCACTGCGGCGCATATCGTCACGATTGAGGATCCGCTTGAATTTCTGCATGTGGACAAGAAATCGATTGTTTCCCAGCGGGAGATCGGCATCGATGTGCCTAATTTTGACGAAGCGCTGCGCAGTATGATGCGGCAGGACCCCGACGTGGTGCTGGTTGGCGAAATCCGCGACCACCTGACTCTTTCAGCCGCCATGAAAGCCGCTGAGACCGGCCACCTGGTCTTTGGGACGCTGCACGCCAATAACTGCGCCCAGACGATTCAGCGCATTTTGGACATGTTTCCCCAGGACGAGCGCGAGCTGATGCGTCAGACTTTTGCGATGACCATTCGAGCGGTCATCAGCCAGCAGCTTCTGCCGGGCATTCGCCCGGATGTACCGCGGATTCCGGCCATCGAGATTATGATCAACACCCCGATTGTGCGAAAATTGATCCAGGAAGAACGCGAAGCGGACCTGCCGGCGGCGATTCGCGCCGGTTCGGGCGAAGGAATGCAGGACTTTACCGAAAGCCTCAGACGGCTGATCGAAGAGGAATACATCGATTTGAAAAAGGGACTGGAATATGCGCCCAATGTGGAAGAATTGAAAATGGCCCTCAAGGGCATTCGGTCCGGTTCGAGCGGTATTCTGTAGGCTGCCGTTGTCCGCTGATAATATGTATAGTTTAGATCTCGTTTTGGAGTGTAGACCATGAGTGGAATGCTGGCGACAGGTTCGGAGGTTGCAGGTTATATAGCGCTGTGGAAGGCGGTTCTGATGGCCGCGGCGTTTCTCAGTTGGATGCCGCTGGTCGGTTGGGTGAACACCGATTCCAAGGCTGTTGGGACCCAGACAGTGGCCTGGACGGTGGGCATTGCCGTCACCGGTGCCGCAGCGCTGTGGGTCTGGATGCTGATTCCGGCGTTTCTGATCGGCCTGCTGGTCTACCTGATCAGTTTTGGGGCGATAACGATTGCCTACGTGGTGCATCGCAATGCCCTGGTGGCCGATTTCGAGCGGATTTTGACCGTCGATCAGATCAAAGGACTGCTGATCAATGAAACCAAAAAGCTCGAAAAGCTCAGTATGGGGCTGTCTTTTATTACCGGCAATAAAAACAAGGTGCCGCTGCCGACGCCAAAGACCCGCGAGGTCAGCGGATTTGCCGTCGTCTGCGAAGTGCTGGAAGATGCGATCTGGCGCCGCGCCGATCAGATCAGTTTGATCCCGCGCAAAGACGATTACAACGTCGTTTATGAGATTGACGGCATTGCGACCAAGCAGCCGCAACGCACCCGAGAGGAAATAGACGATTTTATTTACTATGTCAAACAGCTTGCCGATCTGGATATCCAGGAGCGGCGCAAACCGCAAAAAGGGCGGTTTTATGCCGTCAAAGACGATCAGTTAAAAACCGAATGGCAAGTCCAAACGTCCGGCACAACGGCCGGCGAGCAGGTGCGTCTGGACAAAGTCTCCGGCATCGTATCCCGAAAACTGGACGATTTGGGCCTGAATGACAATCAGATCGAATCGATGCGTTCGCTGCGCGATCTGGACAGCGGCGTCGCTCTGATCACCGGCATCCCTCAAAGCGGCAAAACCACCACCCTCTACACACTGCTGGGCAATCATGACCCGTTTTTGAACAATATCAATACGCTGGAGAAAGCCCCACAGGCCGAGCTGCCGAATATCACACAGAATGTTTTTACAATGACCGACAGCGGCACAACGACGTATTCGCGTCGTCTGCAGACACTGCTTCGCAGAGGGCCGGACATCGTCGGGATCGAAGAATGCCAGGACGCTCAATCCGCCAAGCTGGCCTGTGCCGCCGCCAAAGACGGACGCATCATTTACGCCACGCTGGAGGCCGACAGTGTCAATCAGGCGATTGAGAAATGGCTCAAGCTGGTCGGTGATCGTGCGCTGGCGGTCGAGACGCTCGCTGCCGTGCTCAATCAGCGGCTGGTGCGCACGCTTTGTACCGATTGCCGGCAGCCGTATAAGCCCAATCAGGCGCTCTTTAAGAAATTCAACCTTCCCGCCGAGGATGTGGACCTGTTTTATCGCGCCGGCGAAATCGAATACGACAAACACGGAAAACCGATTGTCTGCGAAACGTGTCAGGGGACCGGTTATTACGGACGTGTCGGCATGTTTGAAACCATTCGCATTACCGATGATGTGCGCGAGAGCCTCAAAGCCGCCTCGTCGGCCAAGGACATCGCGACCGCCGTTCGTAAAACGAGAATGCTTTATATGCAGGAGCAGGCGATTAAAAAGGTCGTTGCGGGCGAGACGTCCATTAACGAAGTGATTCTCAATTTTTCGACAAAAACTCAATCCTGACGGTTCAAGGAGTCTTCGATGACCACGGCAATTATTCTGATTATTATAGTGCTGACGATGGCGCAGTTTCATCTCAAATGCACGCCGATGAAATCGTATTGTACGCTGATGTCGGCTGTGTTTGCGACGGTGATTGCGTTCAGTTATCATGAGACACTGGCGCATGTCTTCATCTCACGCGGCTATGGCGGCGGCTGGGCGCCGGCGGGCTGTTTTTTGCTCGTGTTTGTGGTTGGCCTGGCGGTATTCCGTTCGCTGGCCGATGTCTTGATCCGCAGCGAACCGGACTTTGGCAAACATGCGCGTCAGGGTGCGGCGCTCGTCTGCGGCCTGTTGACCGGGGTTTTCATCGCCGGCAATCTGCTGGTGGTCATGGGTCTGATGCCGACCCAGCATCGGCTGATCTACAGCCGGTATCCGGCCGATCAGCGCATCAATCTGAACAATCCCATCACGCCGATCATCGCGGTCGATGGGGTTGTCACCGGCCTGTACAGTTGGCTCAGTCGCGGCGCCATGGCCTCGGACAGGAGCTTTGCGGTGGTACAGGCCGACTTCCTGGATCGTGTGCATTTAAATCGCCGCGCCGTGGCCGAGGATGTATTGCCCATTGCCTCGCCCGAGTGCCTGTCGCTGCCAGCCCGGAATAAACGTCCCGTTCGGATCTGGTCCAATTCCGACCGAGGCGAGATGACTGTCGTGCGCGTGGGGATTGCGGCGCGGAGCATTGAGGACGGCGGGGCCCAGGACGAGACCGGCCGCATTCGATTTATGATGGGCCAACTGCGTCTGATTTGCAAAGACACAGACGATGCCGACGATCTGCGCGGCGCCGGTCAGGCCGTGCTGCCCGTGGGCTTGCTGCAGTACCGCAATCCCGACCGCCCGCTGGATGGCAAAGCCTTTCGCGAGTTTGAGCTGGCCGATA
>SKKI01000157.1 GCA_007121565.1 Phycisphaerae bacterium | reverse complement strand
CGCTGAATGAATCGCTTTCGGTCGAGCTGGTGAAATTCCTGGAATCGGCGCCGAAAAAATTGATTCAGCGGCTGTTAAGCCTGGGGTTGATTGAACAGAAACAAGCGCAAAGCGGCAAGCTGCTGTCTGAACTGCTGGGCGATTTTGTGGCAAGCCGAAAAGCGGCAAAGCGGACGGCGAAATATATTCACGACACGGAAAAACAGTTGACCGATATTTTCAAAAAAACACGGGTTCATTATTGGTCTGAACTGAATATCGCCGGGCTGGAACGTTTCCTGGGCGATATTGTTGAACAGGGCGGGTCGGCGCGGCTGCATAATAGCTATTTGACGGCGTTTCGAATGTTTCATAATTGGCTATTGGATCGGGAATTGATTTCGCGTCCGATGCCGGGCTTGCGGCGGCTGAAAAAGTTAGATGAAAATCAGGATCGGCGGCACGTCCGGCGGGCGTTGTCGGCGGACGAATTGCAGCGGCTTTTTGAGGTTGCAAAAACGCGTCCGCTGGCGGAACGCCAAAAGGTGAACCGGGGTGAACGCAAGGGGCTTGTCGGGGCGCGTCTGAATCCCGAAACAGTTGAAAAGCTGGAACTGCTGGGGCTCGAACGCTGCCTGGTGTATCGAACAGCGTTTGAAACCGGCTTGCGGCGGGCGGAACTGGGATCGATCCGGGTTCGGGACGCGGTATTGCAGACAAACCCGGCATTTTTGACACTGGCGGCGAAAAATGAAAAGGCGCGGCGGGGTTGTGATTTGCCGATAAGACAAGACCTTGCGGCGGAACTGGCGGACTTTATCCGGCGTTCAGGCCGAAAGCCGGGCGATCCGCTGTTTGTACTGCCGACGCTGCGCACGTTCAAGGCCGACTGCCGGGCGGCGGGGATCGATCTGATTGATGATTCAGGCCGGACGGTCGATTTTCACGGGCTGCGAATATCGCTGGGAACGGCTTTATCGAAAGCCGGCGTTTCGCCCAGGACGGCGCAGGCGGTTTTGCGGCATTCGGATATAAATTTGACAATGAAAGTTTATAACGATCCGGCACTGTTAGACGTTGCCGGGGCGCTGGAACGGCTGCCGGCGCAGGGAACCGAAAAGGGGTCAAATGTTAGGCTGGCTTAATGGAATCTGTGGGGCGCGTCCTGGGGCGCTTTGGGTGCGTTTTGGTGTGTTTTGGTGCGCTATAATGCGCCCCATAGGCGCCCCAGAGAACTCAAAAACGCGGTTTTGAGCTTAATAATTAGGTATTT
This sequence comes from Phycisphaerae bacterium, assembly GCA_007121565.1. GTDB lineage: Bacteria > Planctomycetota > Phycisphaerae > Sedimentisphaerales > Anaerohalosphaeraceae > T3Sed10-213. The sequence goes on along the minus strand of SKKI01000157.1, from coordinate 2,319 downwards.
TTTTGACTCTTAATCAGCGGGTCATAGGTTCGAATCCTATATCGCCCAGTTTCATAAATCATTAAAATAAAATGACTTGTGGTGCTTGGTAAGGCTTCACTGTTTGACTGAAAATCGGTCAGTTTGAGTTATAAGGGTTTTCGAATTGACGATGGGCGATCATAATTTGGCGCGTCACCCAAAATTATCAAAATATCTGTGAAGGGTTGTGTTTTGTGCCTGATGCCGTTTGCAGGCCGTAGGCGGTTTTGACCGCTGATGTGAGGTCCTCGGGACGCTGGGCGGCCAGCAGCGTCAGCATCGTCGCTTTGCGGTCGGGATGGCGGCGGGTATAGCCGGGCAGGAATTTGCGAAAGTAGGCCACCGCGCGGCGGCCGGTACGCATCCGGCAGCACATCTGAAAATGCTCCAGGATCACCTCGCCCTGAGCGGCAAGGGTCGGAGGCGGCGGGCTGGGCCGGCCCTGGGTCCGGGCCAGCAGTTCGTCAAAGAGCCATGGGTTGCCGACCGCCCCGCGAGCGATGACAATGCCGTCGATGCCGCTGCAGTCGAGCCGCTCAACGGCGGTTTGGGCGTCAAAGATATCCCCGCTTCCAAAGACGGTCAGCGTGGCAAAACGCTGTTTGATCTGGCCGATGCGCGTCCAGTCGGCCGGGCCGCGGTATTTCTGGCCGACGGTGCGCCCGTGCACGGCCAGCATATCGACCCCTTCGGCGGCGGCAATCTCACAGATTGTCCAGAAATCCTCCTCGGCCGCAGCGCTGCGGTCAAAGCCGATGCGAATCTTCATCAGCACCGGACAGCGTACCGCATCGCGCGTCTGCCGCAGGGCCTGTCGGATCAAGTCGGGCTTTTGCATCAGAAAGCCGCCGCGCTGACGCCGCAGCACCTTGGGCACCGGGCAGGCAAAATTCAGATCGATCATATCGTAGCCAAGCCCCTCAAAGACTGCCGCGGCCCGGGCCAGCGTCGCCGGGTCATGGCCGACAATCTGGGCGACCACCGGGTGCTCGTCGTCTGCGGGGTGAAATTTTTCCTGGCGTATCGCCTTGGCATGCAGCGCGAACTGATCGAGCATCATCCCGGTAAACGTCAGCGGACAGCCGAACCGCCGTGCGAGCTTGCGCATCGGATAATCCGTGTACCCGGCCAGCGGGGCCTGGACAAACGGCATACTTAATTCAAGGGAGCCAATCTTCATACCTAAGTGCGCTGCAGTGTATGGGTGGCGGGAATGCCTTCCTGCGGGTCCGGTTCGTTGGGATCATAGGCCGCTTGCGTCTCAACGGCCAGGATGTTTTCCCGCGGAATCATCAGCACCGAGTGGCCCAGATCCAGAACGACGCCCGTCGGGCACTGGGCCAGGATCGGTGCGGTCAGTTGCGCGCCGGAATCCAGAATCACGGTATCAGCCGCCGAGGGGATCGCCGGCAGCGCCAACACAAGCGAAAGGACTGCGGCAAGGCAACAGGCGAGCTTTGTGTGTGTCATGATGTACACTCCTGAATAAACGATTACGGTTGATGTCGGGCTGATAAAGTAGCACGGGCTTGGCAGCCCGTGAACACGGCCAAGATGGCCGTGCTACAAATACAAATTCCTATGCGATTTTAATTAAAATGCAAGTCACTGTAAAGAATATAGTTAGATTCCGGCAGGGACGTCTGCACTCAACTGCCGGAAGCCAAAAGGCCTCGCAAGCGGGGCAACAGGGCGGCGATAGCCTGGGCGCGGTGGGAGATGCGGTTTTTTTCGTCTGGATCGAGCTGTGCGGCGGTTTTGCCGATGGTTGGCAGGTAAAATATCGGGTCATAGCCGAACCCCTTCTCGCCGGCCGGGGCGCGGCCGATGACGCCTTCGACGGCCCCGGTCGCCTCCAGCAGAATTGCGTCCGCCGAGGCCAGGCACAAATGGCATACGAACCGCGCCGTCCGCCGCGCGTCGGGCACATCGTCCATGAGGCGAAGCACTTTTTGATAATTGGCGCGGTCAATCGCATGACGATCGTCCGAGGGGGCCTCATCAGCGGCATACCGGGCGCTGATCACGCCGGGCGCTGCGTCCAGCGCATCGATGACCAGCCCCGAATCGTCGGCCAGCGTCCACAGCCCGGTTGCCCGGGCATAGCCCAGCGCTTTTTTGCGGGCGTTGGCGGCAAAGGTCTCGCCGTCCTCGATCACCTCCGGCACCTCGGGGACATCGCGCAGACTGACCCATGCGACGCGGTCGCCCATATCGGCCAGCATCACAGACAACTCCCGAACCTTGCCGGGATTGGTCGTCGCAACTAAAATGTTAAGGGGTAAATTCAGTTTATTT
>SKKI01000172.1 GCA_007121565.1 Phycisphaerae bacterium | reverse complement strand
CTGACAGCATCGAAAAAATGCTGACCCACTGCGCCGATGAATTGACCGACGGGCCGCATATCCAGCCGGCAGCCCGTATTCGCGATGGGTATAATCATTTGTCGTGCACTCGAACACTGCTTTGGAATCTTCTGGACAGGCTTTTTGGCAACTCTGCAAAAAAACGATAAAGCCCGATATTAAAGGTTTTTATGTGTCAGCTAGAAAAATTTTTAGAAAAATAAAACAATAGGGTTGACTTTGTTCGTATGTAGGACTATATTGTTCTTATACAAGAAGGCGACTGGGTTTGCGGTAGCTTTTTTGAGGCATATATGTAGGACGAAAATAGTATTAGTAATAGATGCCCGCTTTCGCGGGAATGACAGTAAGACAGAAATGACGACGATCTGGAGTGATAAGGATTAGCGATGGATGTGATACGACGGAATACGGATTATGCGTTGCGGCTGGCGGCGCAGTTGGCTGCGGGCCATGCGGCGGGCAAGCCGTTGTCGGCGCGGTATCTGGCCGGCCAGACCCACGTCGCATATCCTGTGGCGTGCAAGCTGCTGCAAAAGCTGGCCGCGGCCGGGCTGGTCGATAGTGTGATGGGGCCCAAAGGCGGTTTTCGGCTGGCCAAGCAGCCCGAAGCGATCACGTTCGGACAGGTCATCGAGGCGGCCCAGGGGCCGATCAGCGTGATTCGCTGCCTGATGGGCGATTTTGAGTGTCCACTGAAAGGGACCTGCCCGGTCGGCCCGAAGCTGAAAACCATGCAGGACCAGATCAACGGCTTTCTGCACGATGTAACACTGGCGGAATTTTTGAAAACGAAAGGAGTTAAAACCAATGGCTGAAGCCAAAAAACGACATGGAATCCTGGAAGCCTGCACGGCCAAACCGCAGGACTTAAACGGCCTGATCGACTATGCCGCCGACTCGGTGGTCAGCAAGACGCTGGTGGACAAAGACCCGGGCACGGTGACGCTGTTCGCCTTTGACGCCGGCCAGCGACTCAGCGAGCACACCGCCCCGTTTGACGCGCTGGTGCAGATTATCGACGGCCAGGCGCTGATTACCATCGCCGGCAAGGAAATGACCCTGACCGCCGGACAGGTGGTGATTATGCCGGCCAATATCCCGCACGCGGTCGGCGGCACGGGAAAATTCAAGATGCTGCTGACGATGATTCGAGCGTGAAAACAGAAAACAGAAAACAGAAGTCAGAAGACAGAAGACAGAAGTCAGAAGACAGGAATCGAATTGCAACAAACTCAAAACTCAAAACTAAGAACTCAAAACTATTTATCGAAAGGACTGGAAAATGTTTTGTTACCAATGTGAACAGACAGCAGGCGGTAAGGGATGTACACGAGTTGGCGTCTGCGGCAAAGACAATGAGACAGCCCTGTTGCAGGACTTGCTGGTGCACGCAGCGCAGGGTATTTCGATGCTGATGCATCGGGCCGGAAAGCTGGGTGTTAACGACAGGGAGATTGATCATTTTGTAACCGAGGCTCTGTTTACAACCGTTACGAATGTCAACTTTGACCCGATACGTCTGGAGGCGATTTTGGGCCAGGCCGGGATGCTTCTGGAGCGCGCCAAAACCCACTACACAAGCGCCGCTCAACAGGCCGGCCAGTCCGCCGAATCGCTGGGCGGCGCGACCGACTGGCGGGCGCCGGCCAATCGGGCCGAGATGCTCCGGCAGGCCGAAGAGCTGAGCATTGCCAAGCGGCTTGAAGCACTGGGCCCGGATGTAACGGGCCTGCAGGAATTGATCGTCTACGGCCTCAAGGGAACCGCCGCATATGCCGACCATGCGTTTATCCTCGGCGTTGAAGACGACAGCGTGTATGCGTTCTTCTACGAGGCACTGGACTTTCTGGCCGGGCCGCAGGCGACGGATGTCGATGCGCTGGTGGCGATGGCGCTGAAGGTCGGCGAGGTGAATCTGACCGTGATGGGGCTTCTGGACAAGGCCAATACCGACACCTACGGTCATCCGGAGCCGACGACGGTGCGCGTGACACCGAAAAAAGGCAAGGCCATTCTTGTCTCCGGACACGACCTGAAAGACCTGGCCGAACTGCTCAAGCAGACCGAAGGCAAAGGCATCGACGTCTATACCCACGGGGAGATGCTGCCCTGCAACGCCTACCCGCAATTGAAGAAGTACCCGCATCTGGCGGGCAACTACGGCGGCGCCTGGCAGGATCAGCAAAAAGAATTCGACGCCTTCCCCGGTGCGATCCTGATGACCACCAACTGCCTGCAGCGGCCGCGTGAGAGCTACAAAGACCGTATCTTTACCTGCGGGCTGGTGGCCTGGCCGGATGTGGTGCACATCAGCGATCGGGACTTTACGCCGGTGATCGAGGCGGCCCTGGCCCAGCCGGGCTTTACCGAGGACGCCGAGGAAAAGACCATCACGGTCGGCTTTGGGCGCAATGCCGTCATGGGCGTGGCCGATACGGTTATCGATGCGGTCAAGGCCGGCAAGATACGCCACTTCTTCCTGGTCGGCGGCTGTGACGGGGCCAAGCCGGGACGCAATTACTACACCGAGTTCGCCGAGCAGGTGCCCGACGACTGCGTGATCCTGACGCTGGCCTGCGGCAAGTACCGCTTCAACAAGCTGCCGTTCGGCGATATCGGCGGCATCCTGCGGCTGCTGGATGTCGGCCAGTGCAACGACGCCTACTCGGCGATTCAGATTGCCGTCGCGCTGGCGGGCGCCTTTGACTGCGATGTCAACGACCTGCCGCTGACGATGGTGCTGAGCTGGTACGAACAGAAGGCCGTGTGCATCCTGCTGACGCTGCTGCATCTGGGCATTCAGAACATGCGGCTGGGACCGTCGCTGCCGGCGTTCATCGGCCCCAACGTACTGAATGTATTGGTAGAAAAATTCAACATCGCCCCCGTCGGCACACCGCAGGAAGATTTGAAAGTGATGCTGGCAGGCTGAATACAATTTATGCAGCACTTAAACCATGAAGCTCATGAAGAACATGAAGAAAGATAAAATCTATAAATTGTGTTTATCTGACTAAAAACGCTTCATGGGCTTCATGCTCTTCATGGTAAAACATAAGGCGACTATTTATGGCAAAACGAAACATTGTAAAAATCGACGAAAGCAAGTGCGACGGGTGCGGGCTGTGTGTGACGGCCTGTGCCGAGGGCGCGATTCAGATGATCGACGGCAAGGCCAGGCTGGTCAGCGAGATTTACTGCGACGGGCTGGGCGCGTGCCTGGGGCATTGTCCACAGGACGCGATCACCATCGAGCAGCGCGAAGCGGCCGAGTTTGACGAGGCGGCCACGCATGAGTATCTCAAGCGACTTGATGCGCAAAAAATGCACCCTGCACCGCAGTCGGCCCCGCCGAAAAAAGACGCCGGCTTTGTCTGTCCGGGGATGCGGGCGATGCAGTTTGACAAGGCCGCCGCGCCGCAGGGGCCCGCAGGGGCTGACCTTGCCGACCGGCCGTCGCAACTGGCCCAGTGGCCGGTGCAGCTTCACCTGGTCTCGCCAATGGCGCCGTATTTTGCGAACGCCGAGCTGGTCCTGACCGCCGACT
>SKKI01000089.1 GCA_007121565.1 Phycisphaerae bacterium | reverse complement strand
TCCATCAGTATATCGTTGCTGGTCGTGTGAGCCAGCAGCACACCTTTGTCGCGGCCCATCGCGTGGGCGGCGGCAATGGCGGTTGCCGCCGCAGACGGTCCGCAGGCATTGCCCATGTGCAGCGCTGCCTCGACAAGGGCCTCGGCGTCCATCTTGATCGCCAAATCAATAAACGCCTGATCGTTGACCTCGCGCGCCCACTGCAACGCCGCCGGCCCGACGCCTTCCGGGCAGAACCCGTAGCGCGGCCCGTAATGGGTCAGATCGGTCGAGGCGATGCACACGACGCGTTTGTCCTTGAGCTTGGCCAGCAAACGTCCCAGGCGTGTGCCGAAGTGTGAGTCAAACCCCGCTACCGGAACCATAACGGGGACAATTTTGGCGTTGGGAAACAGGTGCTGAATGAAGGGCACCTGCACCTCGATGCTGTGTTCGTCGCGATGAGCATCCCGGTCGCTGCGCGCGCCAAGATCGACCAGCTCGGACGCCAGGGCCTCATCGATTGCGGTCAGCCCCAGCGGTGTTTCCCACGCGCCGCGATCATAGACGGCCGGGCCGCTGTTCATATAGCGATGGGCCGCCCCGAGCAGGACAAACGTATCGACATCGGGGTGACTTTGGCGTACAGCCTCAAACGCCATCGCCGCGACACCGCCGCTGTAAATCCACCCGGCGTGCGGTACAATCCCGGCTATCACGGGGCCGGGCAAATCGACGGACAGGGGTTCTTTGGGCATACATTGCTGGATTTCCTCGAGACATTCTTGCGCTGTCGCGCCGTAAAACTGACCGGCGACGGCTGGTTTGCGAACTGTCATCTTCAGCTTTCCTTTCAACTTTCCTTCTTGCATTTTGACCTCCCGCAGGGTATAAGTATCGCCGTTTTAAAGTGTGATTTTTATTCTCAGGTCAACTTGATTATAACCGTAAGAAAGGAAAATACAATGACGACTGCAGGAAAAAACGCGCCGGTGGCAATTTTGATGGGTTCGGACAGCGATTTGCCCACAATGCAAAGTTGCATAGATCAGCTTAAGGCCTTTGGGGTGGAACCGATTGTGCGGATTCTCTCGGCGCACCGAACGCCGCAGGCGGCGATGGAATTTGCCGCAAGTGCCGCTGATAACGGGATTAAGATCATCATTGCCGCCGCGGGGATGGCCGCTCACCTGGCCGGCGCGATGGCAGCTCACAGTCAATTGCCGATAATCGGTGTCCCGATGCAGGCCAAAGAAGGCCCCTGCGGGCTGGATGCCCTGCTCAGCACGGTCCAGATGCCGCCGGGGATGCCGGTCGCCTCAATGGCCATCGGCAAAGCCGGGGCCAAAAACGCGGCCGTCTTTGCCGTCCAGATTCTGGCGCTGTCCGATGCGGACCTGGCCAAACGCCTTAGCGATTTCCGCAAAGCCCAGACCGAGGCCGTCCTTAAAAAAGACGCCGCACTGAATTCATAGAAGGTTATTCGTCGTCAGCCAATGCCTTGAGGACGTCCAGGTACAGGCCGGCGGCGGCGGCAACGTCACGGAAGGTAATGCTTTCGTCGCGGGTGTGGGCCATGGCAAGCTGGCCGGGGCCGAGGATGATCGGCTTGCAGCCTGCCTCGCGCAGCAGATTGGCATCGGAATGGCTCTTGAACGCCTCCGGCTGCCAGTCCAGCTCTCGGTGCTCGTAGACCGCTTCGAGAATCTGCGGCAGCAGGCCGGCATCTTTGAGCCGATAGCCTTTCGCGATCACCGGAAAGTCTACGGAATAGTCGGTCACGCTGCCGCCGGTGAGGCAATCGTCGGCCACCGCCGCCAGTTTCCGCGCAAACCGTTCGGCATTGGTCGCCGGCGGCAGATGCACATCGATGCTGGCCTCACAACTGCCCGGCACGGCAAACCCGGATTCGGAGCTGTGAATGTCGCGAATATTGAGTATCGCCTCGGGGTAATCCGCTTCCATCAACCCCCCCAGCCGCAGCAGCATCCGCAACATCGCCATGATGGCATTGTACGGACGCCCGGCCAGCGAGGCGTGCCGTCGGGTGCCCGAGGCGCGCACAAGCATCTCGATATAGCCGTAGTGCGCCAAACACGGGATCAGCTCGGTCGGTTCGGCGACGATCGCCCAGGGAAACGATCGCGCTTCGAGCAGGGCCGCCGTGCCGTCGCCGGACTCTTCCTCGCCGACCACCAGGAACAACCCCGTTCGCTCCGGATTGCCGCCGCGCTCGATAAAGGCCACAAACGCCTCGATCATCGCCGCACAGCCGCCCTTCATATCCGCCGTGCCCAGCCCATAAATTCGATCTCCCTTTTGCCGAAATTCGTAGCGATCGATGTCAAAGGCCGGCACCGTGTCGATATGGCCGATAAACGCCACCTCCGGCCGGGTGTCGGAAAAGACCACTTCGATATTACGCCGCCCGTCGCTGACCTCCCGCATCGTCACCGGCAGATCGTGTTCGTACAGATACCCGGCCAGAAATTCGGTGATCTCTTCCTCTTTACCGGACGGGCTGTAAATATCGACCATTTCCTGCACGAGTGCCTTGAGGCGGGTTCGATTGATTTTAGGCTGCGGCATAGGTCTCCATAAAGGTCAGGGTCAGGGTGTCAGAGGCTGGTCTTATTGGTTTTCGAGGTTCAGCGTCATATAAATATGGTCAATGGGGTTGGTGAACCCCTTACTTTCAAAAAAGCGAAGGGCCGCGACATTGTCCGCCTGTGTGTCGATCATCAATATCCGCACATCGGCCTTTTCCATCAGGCTGCGAAATCGATCAAACAACATTCCGGCCACGCCCATCCGCTTATAGGCGGCATCCACCCCCAGCCAGAGCAGGTAGCCGTAGGTCCAGGCCGAGCGTTTTTTCTCAATCACTGAGCCCAGCGCAAAGCCGACAACTTTGGTCTTGCCGACCACCGCGACCAGCATATACTCCGGCTCGCTGTTGAACAGGCCGGTCACCTCGTATTCATCCCATGTCCGATACAGATTGGAAACGTCTTTGGGCGTAAAGACCTTCTCGCCCAGGTGAAAGATCGCCGGCAAGTCGTCAATCGTCGCCGTGCGAATCTTGATATCCGGTTCCAGTGACGTATTTATGTTATTGTTAGTGGTACTCATCATGTGTGATCCTAACACACGACCGGCAGCCTGTCAAATACCCTGGCTCGCCGGTCCATAAACCGTAGGAGTTAAAAAAGGCGTTGCTTGTCAACGCAACGCCTTTTTTCATTACATTGTTTTATAGCGCGGTCCGCCGCCCGGTTCGGGAACCGTCCAGCGGATAATATCAAACGGACACTTGCGCTGGCAGGTCTTGCAGTGCAGGCAGTTGGACGGGTTGGCCGCTTTGGGCTGGCCGTGGATGCTTTCATAAACACCGGCCGGGCAAAAGGTAATGCACGGGGCGCCGAATTTCGGCAGGCACTTCTCGAGGCAGGTTGCCGGCTCGAGTATACTCAGGTGGCACGGCTGCTCTTCACGATGCTCGGTGGCCGCCACGGCGGTAAACGTATCCTTGTCAAAGTTCACCGGCGGTTTGAGCCGATACCGGTCGGTGGTCATCGTCTGCCAGTCCGGCTCGAT